>JAGLTA010000005.1 GCA_023135505.1 Candidatus Parcubacteria bacterium
TTCCTAAATGGAGGCCGTACTGTCCGCCATCGATATCTATATCGTCCAGCACAACATGCTCTGTTCCACCGCGTAGCCGTATTCCTGTAAATGAACCGTCAATATCGAAGTTCTTGAGATAAATATAAGAAGAAGAATTTACAAAGTTGACAGTATTGTAACCGCTAATTTTTGGTCTTTCCCCGTTAGCACCTTTAATAGTAATCCAATTTGATGATGTGCCATTTTTGGAAATATTAACTGCTTCTGCATATGCTGTATTGCCCTCATGCACAATAAGCGTGTCCCCAGCAGTTAACTGATCAACCCCATACTGAATAGTTGCCCAGGGACTGCCGGAAGAACCGTCATTAGAATTATCACCTACATCCTTATCAACATGATATGTGTTGCCGTTTGATTGAATATCAGGAAAAGGAGGGATTTGCGGAATTGACGGTATAATTTGCGCCCTCGCCTCCATTTCAAACCTTTCCCCAACATCAACTCCCACCTCCTTCAATCCAAAAACAGCGCAATCAGCCGCAAACCAAACCGTTATGGTTGTGAGCATAATTGCGAAAAATAGTTTGATGTTTTTAAATTTGTTTTGCATAATTTTTATTTCAAATTAATTCTCTTTATAGTCTTATTTTACTAAAAATATAACTCAATGTAAAATAAACATGAATAAATTCACGCACATATTGGAATTCAAATAGACTGAATTATATGCGATTAGGATTCAAATATGGCCATTGCAAAGGTTTTTCAGGGTTATATAATTATGGATTAAAACATTATCCTAATTATAATTACAAAACAAACGAAAAAAAGATTATTTTTTGGCAATCTAAACTTCCTTCTTTTTTATTTTTAAGATAAGTCCCTATTTTTTTCTTTTCATAAAAAGTGATCTCTTTTCCTTTTGGCATAGTCATATAATGTTAAATTAAGTTAGCGCTATATGATACAATAAAAAGGGGATTCGGTGTTTGAATTTAGCGAATTCAGCCAAGTTATAAACAAATTTTTATTTTATGTTATAATACAATAAAATAATTTTATAAGATAAAAAAATGTTTTCAACGGAACAATTAAAAAAAATATTGCTTCAAAACAGCATTATTAATGAAAAGAAGTTTAATGAACTTAAAGTAGCCGCCGCGAAAGACGATATTGATTTATTAAAATATTTAAAAGATAAAAAAATTATTTCCAGCGATGCATTATACGAAAATGCCGCGCGCTATTTTAAGATGCCTTTTATAAAATTAGCAGATAAAACGGTTCGCAAGGATATTTTAAATCTTATTCCTGAAACGATAGCCCACGCGCATAAAATAGTCGCTTTTGACAAAACAGTTAAAGAATGCAAACTTGCCACCATTAAGCCGAGCGATATACAGATAATAGAATTTATTAAAAAAAAGATTGGCGGAACGATTAAGGTGTATCTCACGACTCCTGACAGCATTAAAGAGATTGTTAAGCAATATCACAAAGGGCTTCAGACGGAATTTAAGGATATAGTAAAAATTCATGAGGATAAGGACGGCGGTATTACTGCGGATGGCGGTAAAAATTTAAAGGAATTAGCAGAGGATTTGCCGATTGTGCGCATCGTTGACACTCTGTTGGAATACGCTATTTTTGAAAAAACTTCTGATATTCATATAGAGCCGGTAGAAAACGAGATTGTAGTGCGGTATCGCATTGACGGGATTCTGCGCAAAGTAATGGCTTTGCCAAAAACCAGCCAGTTGGGGATTGTGGCGCGAATTAAAGTTTTAGCTAATTTAAAACTTGATGAGCACAGGTTGCCGCAAGACGGGAGGTTTAAAATTAAAATTTCCGAATATCAGGTTTCGTTTCGCGTTTCAACGATTCCTATTTTTAACGGCGAAAAAATTGTAATGCGACTGCTGGATGAAAAATCACAGATTTTAAGTTTGGATAAACTAGGATTTAATAAGAAAGATCTAACCATATTAAAAAGAAATATAGCGAAGCCGCATGGAATGGTTTTAGTGACAGGACCTACGGGTTCGGGGAAAACAACTACTCTTTACTCAGTATTAAATATTTTAAATAAAATTTCCGTTAATATTTCTACTATTGAAGATCCGATAGAATATCAGATATCAGGCATCAACCAAAGTCAGGTTAATCCAAAAATTGGATTTACCTTTGCTACTGGACTGCGCGCATTTTTAAGGCAGGATCCTGATATTATTATGGTCGGTGAAATTCGCGATCAAGAGACGGCTGAAATGGCTGTTCATGCGGCTATGACTGGACATTTAGTTCTTTCAACTTTGCATACAAACGACGCAGTGACGACATTGCCGCGTTTAGCTGATATGGGAATCCCGTCATTTTTACTTGCAACAACGACTAATTGTATCATCGCTCAGCGGCTGGTAAGAAAAATTTGTCAAGATTGCATCACAAGTTATAGGCTGACTTCAGAAACAATTGAAGATTTGTCGCGCAAATTAGATATCAGGCAGATTTTAGAAACTCTGAAAAAAGAAAAAATTATTGCTGATAAAAATTTGAAAAAACTGCTATTTTACAGAGGCAAGGGCTGCAAGAATTGCAATAATGAAGGATACAAGGGAAGGATAGGCATTTATGAAATTTTAGAGATCACTCCAAAAATTATTGAATTAATAAATAAAAAAGCGGATGCCGAGAAATTAAAACAGGCGGCGGCGGGACAAGACATGCTGTCAATCGTTGAAGACGGTTTTATGAAGGCAAAAAGCGGAGTTACAACTATTGAAGAAGTATTGAGAGTGACTAAGGAATAATTTTCAATATAAAATTTGTTTTATGCGAAATTTTTTAAAAAACCAATCTGGGACCATGCTAATCGCGCTTATCTTGATCGTTGCTGTCTTTATCGCTATGGCTGGCGGATTGGCAAGTCTGGGGGTTTATAGAAATAGGCTTTATAAGATGCAGAATGCGCAGATTCAAGCAATGCATATTGCCGAGGCGGGAGTTAATTATTACCGCTGGCATTTGGCGCACGAGCAGGAAGATTTTTTTGACGGAACAGGCGCTGATCCTGACGGCATTCCTCCTAATGGATCGTATGAACATATTTATATTTCGCCGTCAGGAGAGTTAACAGGGAATTTTAGCTTGGAAATAACTCCGCCCGCAGAAGGATCTACTATCGCCACCATTAAATCAACTGGCTGGACAGACGATTATCCTAATCTAAAAAGAACAGTGGAAGTGAGATACGGCATTCCTTCTTTGGCTCATTATTCTTTTTTAACAAATACAGATGTCTGGTTCGGCGATTCTGAAAGCGTGAGCGGAGAGCTTCATTCTAACGGCGGCATAAGAATGGACGGAAGCAATGATTCTTTAGTGTCGTCAGCAAGAAGCGTTTATATATGCGCGTTAAACCATGAATGCGATATTGGAAATTGTTCCAGCCCGTGTTCTTGGGTTGGCGGACAATGCGAATGCCCAGGTGTCTGGGGCTCAGGAGTTAATTCGCCTTTATGGAGTTTCCCTGTCCCGACAGTTGATTTTAATGTTATTACGATGGATATAGCGCAGATAAAAGCTGACGCGCAAGCGGCAGGGGTATATCTAGGTTCTTCCGGCGGCGGGAATAACGGCTATCATATTATATTCCAAGCGGACGGAACTTTTGATGTTTATATAGTTAATGATTTAGAAAGCGCTATTTCACAGCTAAACGATGATTGGGCTGCTTATGTTAATACTATTCAAGAAAAAATAGCTGACGAAACTTATGATAACAATTATTCAATACCCGCTAACGGGCTTATCTATATTGAAGATGATATTTGGGTTGAAGGGACCGTTAATGGCCGCGCCACTTTAGTTGCCGCTAAATTGCCTGATAATCCGAACAAAAGAAAAACCATTCATATTAACGGCAATATTAATTATTTAGCTCGCGATGGAAATCATATTTTAGGGCTCATCGCGCAAAAACATGTCAAGGTTCCTCGCCATGCTCCGACAGACTTAACTATAGACGCTATTCTGCTGGCGCAAAACGGGCGTGTTTTCAGAAATCTATACGATCCTCGTTTAATAAAAAATAACATTACGATTTATGGCGGAATTATCACAAATCAAATATGGACATGGACATGGGTGAGCGGAGGGGCAACTCTTGACGGGTATAATACCACGCATTCAATTTATGACTCGCAGACCACTTTTGCGCCGCCGCCCTCTTTTCCAACGACAGGAGAATACACTTTTATATCATGGGAGGAGAAATAATAATTAAATTCGCTATGAATTTATCGCAAAGTATATTATAATAAATTCAAAACGCAAAACTAAAAGTTATGCTGAATATAATATCAAATACCAAAATCCAAATACCAAATGTCAGACAAATGCTGATCAGCCTTTGGTTGGAAATTCAAAATTCAAATTTCAAATTAAATATTTGACATTTAATCATTTGGCATTGATTTGATATTTGAATTTTTACATTTGAAATTTCATCAAAAAAATTATAATTTAGAAATTTATATTTTATTTATAGTCTTAAATTTTGAATTTATATAGCCATTTTAATTTTAAAGATTATGTTAAATTTTTTTTCGCGTTATTCCATAGGAATAGATATTATAGATTCTGCGATAAAAGGGGTTTGCCTTAAAAAGAGCGGAAAAGTTATCAACTTGGAAGATTATCAGGAAGTTTTTTTAAGCCCCGGTATTATAATTGGCGGCGAAATTAAAAATCAGGAAAAATTTATTAAACAGCTCTCAACGCTTTTTAAAAAGATTCATAACACCAGAAAAAGGAACGGGATTATTATAAGTTCTATCCCAGAATCAAAAACTTTTATCAAGCTGATTAAAGCTATTGATATTGGATTGTTAAAATCGCAAAAAAGCGATAAATTTTTTCAAATTCCAGAAAGCATTTTAGAGGAGATTAAACAGAATATTCCTTTTGAAGCAGATGATCTTTATGTGGATTGGCAGATTGTAGGCGGAGACAAAGTCTTAATCGGAGCTGCTCAAAAAGCAATTGTTGACAGTTATACGGACTCATTTAATCAAGCGGGCATCTCATTGTCATGCTTGGATATAAAGCCAGCGGCGGTTTTAAGATCTGTTATTGATATTAAAAAAAATGATTTAAGCAGCAAGATTATTCTTAATATAGGCAGCGCTTATTCAACTGTTATTTTGGGAAATAATAAAATGATTGAATTCACGGCAACCTTTTCTTTTTCCGATAAAATAATTTCTCAGACAATATCTGATAATCTTAAAATATCAGACGCGCAAACACAGAAAGCAAAAAAGGTATGCGGATTTAGCGGCAAAAAGTGCAAAGGAGCCGTGAAGAAAGTTTTACAGCCATGCTTAGAAGAAGTTATAAATTATATAGAAAAGGCCGTATCGTTTCATCGTGAGAATATAGCAAACAAAATGCCAATAAATAAGATAATTTTATGCGGCGAAAATGCTATAATGCCCGAACTTGATAAATTAATAGATAAAAAATTAAAAATTAAAACGATTATAGCCGACCCTTTGGCAAATATAAGCCATACTTCAGATTCCCGCAAAAAATTTCTTCCGTATGCGGCGGCAATCGGCATGGCGTTAAGAGGTGTTTTACAATATGATCATTCTTGATTTAATCTCCCCGCAGGAGAAAAAACAATTTCATACTAAGAGAATCTATTTAGTGATAGAAAAGTTGGTTTTCATTTCATCTTTGCTGTTTATTATTAATATTTCAATTGCGCTAATAGCCAAGCATATTATTAAAAATAATTTGAGCGATATAAACAGCCATAGCATTGCGATTACGGAAGGCAACAAAGAATTAAACCAGCAGATTAAAAATCTCAACAACGAGTTGGAATTTTTAGACTCTGTCCAAAGCGAGAACATTTTTTTTACAGACCTGTTTTTAAAAGTTATAACTTTAACCCCCCAAAATGTAACTTTAACCCGCCTTTCTTTTAAGTTTCCAGAAAAAACAAAGAAAGAAGACGGCATTTTAAATTTAGATGTCAAAGGTATCGCGGCAACACGGGAAGATTTAATAAATTACAAAGAAAAGATTAACTCGTCAAATTTTTTAAAGGAGATAAAACTGCCGATTGCCGATCTTTTGCTGCAGGAAAATATAGAGTTTGAACTGTCAACAGAAATATATTAGACTTGCCGCGTAATAAATTTTGTAACGAAATTTATTACGCGGCAAGTCTGATAAACCGTTAAATTGTAAATAATATGCAATGCAAGAAAAAAATTTTTATTATTACTGTTCCATGGTTTTGCGCCATAGCCGCCCTGAGTTTATTTTTATTATTGCCGTCAATAACTGATATTAAAAATATTTCTCAGGAGATTAAAGATAGAAAACAAGTTTTACTGCAAAAGCAGCTGAAAGGGCAGAATATTCAAAAAAATATTGATGAATTAAGCAGGGTTAAAAAAGCAGTAAACACATACTCGGTTTTCGCACCCAAAGAAAATGAATTAGAGTTTATTGAAAATTTAGAAATGATTGCTAAAAAACATTATGTGAACCAAGATATTAAGATTAGCGCGTCGGACGAAAATAATGAAAAAAAATTAAAAATAATAATTAACTCAGAAGGAAAATTTATTGATTTAATCAGATATTTGCATTCGCTGGAAACGCAAAAGTATTATTTAAACATAAAATCGTTTGTTGTAAATTCTGACGGAGCGAGGCGCGCAGACGGCGAAGGAAGTTCGGTTAAGAATATGAAATTGTCTATAATAGCTTATGTGTATTTGAGATAAAATATAATTTTATGATTAAACAGATGAATTCAAATGAAATTTTTCAAACGAAAATTATTAAAAGTGAGGAGAATTTTGAAAAAGAACAAACGCCAAAAGTTCGCTTAATGATAACAAGGCATGCGGAACGAATACCGTCTGGAGAATTATCGCCCAAAGGCATTAAAAATTCTAAAAAGAAAGGACAACGAATGCGGAATAATACAGAAGTGTTAAAAGGATATGTTAGCGACGAAAAAAGCAATAGAACTTTTGACACCTCGGAATTTATTTCCAATGAAAGCGAAATAAAATCTTCTTTAACGAATGAAACTTACGCCACTAGAAAGGTTAGCGATATTCAATATGATATATTAAAACCAGACTTGTCTCACTGTCTTATTGAAGCAAGAAATTTAATTGAAGAGGCAACGCTGAAAGAATTGAATTTTTCAACTGAAAAGGATGAGGATGGAAAATTTAAAATTAATATTGGAAAATTGCCAAAAAAAGAACAGATTAAAATAGCTCCAATTAGGCAAAAAAATCAAAAATTAGGAATGAGATTTATACTTGGAAAAGAGGAGGTGATTCATCGCTTGGCAATGGGATTAGCGCATCAATAATTTGGATAAGCGAAGCTATGTCGGATGATCTGGGGGTGGGTATTTATTATTAAATATCATTTTTACACTGCTGTGTAAAAATAGTATTGACTAAATTTACATTACGGTTAAAAATATTATTTACTTAATCAAAAAATATGAAAACAAAAATAGAAATTTGCTGGGCGATTAAATATCTTATTATTTTTATTACAGCCGCTCTTTTGATATGGCTGGCAGCAACCATGTTTTTTTTGCATAAAAATTTTTATTTAACAATTCAAGAAACAGACTCTATTCATCAGCTTCAAAGGGAAATATCCTCGGAAAATGTTAATATTAAATTATTTAACGAAGTTGAGCAAAGAATAAAACAGAGGGAAAATAAAAAAACTCCCGAGTTTGGAGTTATAGAAAATTCTTTCATGTAAATTTTTATTTTTGCATTTGATCTTTTAGCGCGTTTAAAGCTCTGTGCATTAAAACCCTAATTGCGCCCTTGGAGCGATTCATAATCTTGCTTATTTCAGAGGCAGAATAATCCTCAATAAAACGCAATAAAATAATCTCTTTATACTCATCTTTTAGCAAATCTAAATTTTGCAACACCTGTTTCAACTCAATATCAAGATCAATTTTGTCTATTAAATTTTTGCCAGTTTTCACTTTTTTTGAATTTTCAGCAGTTTCGCATTCCTCAAGCCCAACTGTTTTTTTATTGTAATTTTTTTTGTAAAAATCAATAATCGCGTTTCTGGAAACGCGGTATAAAAAAGCTTTTAAATTATCAATTTTATATCCATTTTGAAAATAGCGCCAAGCGCGCATAAAAACTTCAGATGTTAAATCCTCCGCTTCCTCAGAACTTGTTATTTTAAAACTAATGAAACGGAATATCCTATCGGCATATAAATCATAAAGCAAAGAGAAAGATTTTTCATCTCCAGCCCTTATTTTTGCCAGCAATATTTTTTCTTTAATTATATTCATAACAAAAAAAAAGTTATTTTATTACCTTAAATTACGAAATACATTAATTGTCATCCCAGCGCAGGCGGGGATCCAGTATTCAACGCGTAAAATCTGGATTCCAGCTTGCGCGGGAATG
>JAGLTA010000050.1 GCA_023135505.1 Candidatus Parcubacteria bacterium
AGCCATAATCGCGCCGGTTCCATAGCCGGATAGAACATAATCAGCCACAAAAATTGGAATCTCTTCGTTATTTACAGGGTTAATAGCTTTGATGCCTTTTAACTCAACGCCTGTTTTGTCTTTTGCTAAATCCGTTCTTTCTAAATCCGACTTCTTTTTAGATTGTTTAATATATTTTTCAACTTCTCCATAATTTTTAATTCTTGATTCATAATTCTTAATCAACGAATGTTCTGGACATACAACCATATAAGTACAGCCGAACAAAGTGTCTGGTCTTGTAGTAAATACTTTAATTTCACTTTTCACTTTTGACTTTTGACTTTTGATTTTAAAGACTAAGTTTGCGCCTTCGCTTTTGCCGATCCAATTCCTTTGCATCTCTTTAATTGACTCTTCCCAGCCTGATAATTTATCTAAATCTTTTAGCATTCTGTCCGCGTAATCTGTAATTTTTAAAACCCATTGACGCATCGGTTTTTGCTCTATTTCCGAACCGCATCGTTCGCATTTTCCATCCTCTAAATCTTCGTTAGCCAGTCCTGTTTGGCATCTAGGGCACCAATTTATCGGCTCATAAGATTCATAAGCTAATCCTTTTTTGAACATTTGCAAAAAAATCCATTGCGTCCATTTGTAAAATTCAGGGTTTGTTGTATTAATTTCTCTATCCCAGTCATAAGTAAATCCAAGCTTTCCAAGCTGATTTTTAAAAGTTTGAATATTTTTTTCAGTCGATATTTTTGGATGAATTTTATTTTTAATCGCATAATTTTCAGCAGGCAGACCAAACGCGTCCCAGCCCATTGGATGAAGAACATTAAAATTTTGCATCATTTTCATTCGCGATAGAATATCTGTAGCGATATATCCTTTTGGATGCCCGACATGAAGACCAGCGCCAGAAGGATACGGAAACATATCCAAAATATAATATTTTGGCTTATTTTTTTCTTGATTTGTCTTGTATAATTTTTCCTTCTCCCCCCTCTCCGCCCACTTTTTTTCAACTTCTTTGTGGGTATATTTTTCCATAAATTATTTAAACTTTATTTCTCTTCTTTCCTAAAGCTTTTATCTTTGCCACTTTTTGCAAATCCTCATACTTGTCAAATTCATCCATAATCTCCGCGCCGATAATCTCTTCTAAAACATCCTCAATTGTGACAATCCCTGAAACTCCGCCGAATTTATTCAGAACGACAAACAGATGATGTTTCCTCTTTTTAAACTCGTTCAACAAGTCGTCTAAACTTTTATTATAATCAACAAAAATTACGCCTTTCCTGCATAATTCCTCAGTTGTCCTATTTTTCAAATTCTCGCCGATTAAATCTTTGACATATAAAATTCCAATGATGTCGTCCTGATCTTTTTTATAAACAGGGATGCGGGAGTGTCCAGAATTTTTTATTTTATCAATTGCTTTTTTATTTAATATTTGATCGCATTTTAACAAGATAACTTCTGTTCGCGGTGTCATTATCTCCTGCGTTGTTTTTTCAGAATACGATAATGCTCCTTTGAGGATTTTTTCTTCATCAGCGTCAATTTCGCTCTCTTTTAAATCTTCATGCTCCTCAATTATTCTTGCTAATTCAATTTTTGAATAAATATTCGGCATCTCATTGCCTAAAATTTTATCAAGAAGCCATGCTATCGGCCAGCAAATCGGAAAAAGCATTATTATGAATAATTTAACCAGCCAAGCAAACTTAGCTCCTAAAATTAAAGCGTAGCGGGAAAAAACCGATTGTGGAATTATTTCTCCAAAAACAACGATTAAAAAAGTGGCAGTTAACCCAGCAACAAATCCAGAAGCGATTGATCCTAAAAAAATTGACAGGGTTGAATTTACCGCGACATTGCCTATTAGTAAAGTGCAAAGAAGCAGGTTTCCATTTTTGCGAATTTTATAAATTTTTTTTGCCTGCTTATCCCCAAGTTCAACTTTTCTTTTTAAATCATCTTTGTTTAAGCTAAAAAAACCCAAAGTAAGCCCTGAAAAAAGCGCTGAAAATAAAATCAAAAAAATAACTATAAAATACTCCATAAAAATGGATTTAACTCAACGCTTTTTTTAACTGCGGGACAATCTGTTTTTTGCGCGAAACAACTCCGGGTAAAAACATTATTCTGTTTTCTGCCTTGCCTTTGAAAATCTGTTTTGCTGAATTTTCTTCTTTTTCGCTCAATAAAAAAAGATTCATATTTTCTTTTAAAATATCAACTACGCCGAAAAATAGATAGTCCAAACTGTCTTTATCTTTTTTATTTTTCAGCGCTGAAAAAATCTGTTCTTTTTTTTCTATAACGCTTGCGGAATCAACCGTCTCCCAAATTCCAACTCCAACCTTATGTTTTCCCATCTGAAAAAATTTATAATCTTTTTCGATAATCTCTTCTATTTTAATGCCTTTTAAGCTTGATTTTGCTTTAAACATTTCCGCGCTGAATTTTTTCAAATCTAATTTCGCGATCCTATTTAATTCTTTCGCGATTTTTCTGTCTTCGCTTGTCGTTGTCGGGGAATTAAAAAACAATGTGTCTGAAATAATCGCGGCAATCATCAGTATTGCCGCGTCTTTGCTGATTTTTATTTTCTTCTCTTTTAAAATTTTATATATAATTGAACAGGTGCATCCGAGCGGCTCAACTCTTGCGCAGATCGGAGACATTGATTTTAATCCGCCTAAGTTATGATGATCAATAATCGCAAACAAATTATCTTCATTTACGCCGCTGATAATTTGGCTCGGCTCAGTAGTGTCTACTAAAATTACTTTTTCCTGTTTAATTTCTTTTAATAATTGCGGGGATTTTATCTTTGCGGATTTCGGCAGAAAATTCAAAACAAATTTTGTTTCGCTGTTTATCTCGCCAGCTCGTTTTGCCGCTGCTTTAAATCCAAAAATTTTCTCGCTATAAAAAGCGATTATCATCGCGGAAATAATAGAATCCGCGTCGGGATTTTTATGCCCTATTATTATCGTTCTATTCTGTTTCATAAATGTTAAAATAAAATTAATTTGTCAATTTTAAATTCAATATATAAGATTTTTATAACAAACGCAAATAAAAATTAAGTTTCAAAAATAAAAAAGAGAACTAAATATGCGAATTTTATTTTTCAAAAACACCTATTCAGTTCTCCAATATTAAACATCCTAACGAATATCCCGCAATAAATCGCTATAATTATAAAAACTCAGCATTAAAAAATAAAGGCGGATCCGTTTGCGGTTCCGCCTTTTGGTTTTTTAGGATAAGCCGTTTAGCTTAATCCTAATTTTTTTCTCAATTTAATTTCCTCCTCTTTTATTTTTTTGATTTTTTCTCCCGATCAGTCTGGGCGGGATCTTTTTTAAGTATAGGCTTTGGTCCTCGGACAAATGTATTTATATATTTTTTATTCTCAACTTTTTCATCGCTTAATTCATCGTCTTTCGGGCAAAATTTCCAAACCAAAAAAATAACGACGATTATTCCCAAAACACCGCCTATTGGAAATGCTATTTTTACTTCAATCCCTGCGAGCAATAAAATGATCCATGTTATTACAATTGTAAATACGCCTATTTTTGGAATATTAATTTGTTTTTTTCTAATTTTTGTCATTTTTTATCTCCTTCCGCTTTTTTTATTATTTTTTTCTTCTTATTTTTTCTTATTCACTACAACGGCTCTGAGTTTATACTCAATAATACAGGTAAAACAAAAAATACATCATAAAACGAAAATGCTAACGCCCAAGTGTTCAATTGATAAAAATAGCCATTGGGGCAATTTGTGTGTTTCCAAAATTCTGGATACAAAGAATATAATAAAATTGCGCAGATTAATTCTAATGAAAAAACTGTGTAAAGAATTTTATCCGTTGCTATTTTTTCATGTTTCATTACAAAATAAAATATTATTATACATGCAATTGTCCATCCTTCTTTATTAAAAAGAAAATAATTAATATTTTCACTAAACACACAACTTAACAAAATTGATAATAATGGATAAATGATAAGTGTTATACATCCACTTACTATCGCCGAAATAATTATTTCTTTAATTTGTCTAATAACATTTTTACTTCGTTTGTTTCTAATTTTCGTCATTTTTTCACCTCCTTTGTTAAAATATTGTTAAAGTGTTAAAATGTTAAAATTTTATCGTGTTTTTAATTGTCAAAGACCGTTCAATTATTCTTAATAGAATATTGCATTATAAAAGGAAATTATAAAAATGTCAATGGTATTATAATAAAAAATGCTTAAAAATGGCTAAAACAGAGGGTTTTATAATTTTTTTATCAAAAATATTGACAAAATTGATATAATATGCTATTATATATTTATGGACGAAACATTATTAAAACTTTTAGAGCAAACAGGTTTTACAAAAAAAGAAGCGTTGGTTTATCTTGCGCTTCTTGAGCTTGGG
>JAGLTA010000051.1 GCA_023135505.1 Candidatus Parcubacteria bacterium
CAAATCACAACTAAGAATTTTTCAGAAATGCTTCCGATTTTCAGAACGCTTAAAAGCAAAGGCAATAAAAGGCCAAAGATAAATTATTATGAAACATTAGAAGGCATTTGGAACGTTTATGAAGAAATGAACCAAGTTAAAGATCCGCTTTTTATTACATCCTATGGCAGAATTGAAAAGTATTTTCCAGGAGGCACTGAAAAATGGATAAAAAATTACAAAAAAGGATTATATAAATTAAAAGGCCGCCACCTTATCCCTAATAATTTTAGAGACATAGAAATCGGCAGAGGTTTTTCAAGAATTAATCAACAGGTTAGGATTTTGCCAAATTTAAAAAATATTAATATGGATTTTACTTTATTTGGAAACAAACTATCTATTACTTCTCTTGAAGACGAGCCGTTTATCGTAGTTATGGAATCAGATGAATTAGTTAAATCTATGCTGCCAATCTTTGAAATTGCATGGAAAATGGGCAAAAACTTGAAAAAATAATAAAAGTCCGCTAATCTAACTCTTATAAGATGTTCCGCGCGGAACATTGGAAAAACATAAAAAATAACCGTATTATAACAATATGATCCCTAAATATATAGAAAACACAATAAAAAATCTGGAAAAGGCCAATTTTGAGGCGTACATTGTCGGCGGATGCGTCCGTGATCTGCTATTAGGCAAAGAACCGAAAGACTGGGATATTACCACAAACGCTAAACCAAAAGAGATCTTAAAAATCTTTCCAGATTCTGTTTACGAGAATACTTTTGGCACTGTTGGCGTTAAAATCAAGGAAAAAGACGAGACAATTGCTGTTGTAGAGATAACAACCTACCGAACAGAAGCAAAATATAGCGATAAAAGGCATCCTGACAGTGTAAAATTCACTAACGAACTAAAAAAAGACTTGTCGCGCCGCGATTTTACTATAAATGCTATGGCAATTAAGCTAAATAAAGGCATTATTGAGATGTTCCGCGCGGAACATTGGAAAAATCGCGAAACAAGATGTTCCGCGCGGAACATTGGGAAAATCGCGAAACAAAATGTTCCGCGCGGAACATCTGCTATTAAGCATTGAAAAACAAGGGTTAAACCCTATTATAGATTATTTTGACGGACAAAAAGATTTAAAAAACGGGGTTATTAAAGCAGTTGGCGATGCTGATAAAAGATTTAACGAGGACGCCTTAAGAATGATAAGAGCTGTTAGATTTGCTGTTGTTTTGAGATTTAAAATAGAAAAAAATACATTTCAAGCTATTCAAAAAAACTCTAAATTGATTAAAAAGGTGGCTAACGAGCGGATAAAAGACGAATTTATTAAAATTTTACAGTCAGATCAGCCGGATTTGGGCGTAATTTTACTAAGAAGAGCTGGTCTTTTGCGATATATTCTGCCAGAATTAGAATCTGGCGTCGGCGTTAGCCAAAATAAGCACCATATTTACACTGTTTTTCAACATTTAACAAAAGCGCTAAAATATTGTCCGAGCGCTGATTATAGGGTGCGATTAGCCGCTCTTTTTCACGATATTGCCAAGCCGCAGACAAAAAGAGGCGGCGGAATTAACGCGACTTTTTACAACCATGATATAATCGGGGCTAAAATCAGCGCTAAAATAATGAAAAGGCTGGCATTTTCTCGGGACGATATAAAAAAAGTGGCTCATTTGATTAAAAATCATATGTTTTATTATAATGTTGACGAAGTTTCAGAAGCCGGAGTAAGAAGATTAATAAAAAAAGTCGGACTTGAAAATATCAAAGATTTAATGGATCTGCGGATTGCCGACCGTTTAGGGTCTGGATGCCCAAAGGCAAAGCCATATAAATTGCGCCATTTGGAATATTTGATTGATAAGGTGGAAAAAGACCCGATTTCAGTAAAAATGCTTAAAATAAACGGTGATGACTTAATAAAAACGCTAAAAATCACTCCTGGACCGAAAATAGGCGCTATTTTAG
>JAGLTA010000052.1 GCA_023135505.1 Candidatus Parcubacteria bacterium
AGGTAAAAATTGAAGAAAAAAAAGAGGAAGATGATAAGGAAATAAAGCAAAAACACTGGGTAAAATAGTTTTTCAACCCAAATGTTCCGCACGGAACATTAAAAAACACTTTGTCGCCATACAATGTTCCGCGCGGAACATAGAACAAAAAAAGAAAACCCGCGGAATTATAATAAGTCCGCGGGCTTTAATAGAGAAACAAATCAAAACAGTTTTAATCTGTTATGAATTTTTTGAGCAATAAATGCTTAATGTCCGTTACCCTATTTTCTGCTTCATCCTTGTAAATTTTAATCATCCTCGGGTTATTTTTATATTTCACCCACAATGTATGCTCAAGTTTTAAATTCAAAAAACATTGAACATTTTGAAGTTCCTCCTTAAGGAGACTTCTTTCAAAGCCTTTTAGATCGCTCATAGATGCTCCGATTTTTTGGAGTCTATCCACGGCGTTGTATATGTTGAATCTATAATTCAAAATTGATCCATAACATACGCGTCCATCTTTATAGAATACTTCACAAGAGCGATGTTTACGGTATAAAAACGATCTTGTCTGAAGTTTCCAACGAAGAAATTCCTCTTCTGACCTAAAACCTCCTTTATCAAATGTTCTCCAAAATCCCTCATAAATTCGTTCTTCGGCGAATTCTCCATCTTCCCAAAGAAGCGGATTCCACCGAACCCTCTTCATAGTTTCGGTTGTAATTCCATAATCCTCAGGATCATCATACCATGCAGACCATTTTCCAAAAGATGTCAGGAAGAGCGCATATGTTTGACCGTTTTTATCAGGACCAATTTCGGAATTTTCAAGGGCAATTTTATAAATCATCCGAAGGACTTTTTCGGACACCCTGTCTTTTTCTTCAGACCACAAACTTAATGCTCCGATCGTTCGCACCTCAAGAACCCATTTTTCGTGTTTTTCCGCAGAATAATCGTGCTTTGGATAATTTTGTAGGTGCCCAAGAAGTTCTTCTAAGCATTCTGTCTTTTTCATTTTTCTCCTCCTTTTTTAAAATTAATAACCAACGAGACCATTCTCGCTTGTTTAAAAAGAACTATATTGCGATTTTTAAATTTTTATCACAATAAGACAATATATTCTAAAAAATAAAAACTGTCAATGATATAAATACAGAAACTATTGACAAAATGCTTTAAATAAAATAAAATTAGTGTATAATAATATTAGTGTTGTAAAATTTTTACACTTAAATTATGAAAGAAAAACAAGCTTTATTAGAATTTGGACTAACAGAATCAGAGGCGCAAACATATCTGACAATTTTTAAATTAGGCGGGGCTACGGCCGCAGTTATCGCTAAAGAAACAGGTCTTCAACGAACCACGGTTTATCCTATTCTTAAATCTTTAGCAAAAAAGGGATGCGTGTTAGTCTATTTTCGCAAAAACAAACATTATTATTATGCGCAAAAGCCGAATAAAATAGCTAATATTCTTGAAAAAAAATTAGAGTTTTTTAATAGCGTTATTCCTCTGTTTAAATCAATTGATAAAAAACAAGCTCATATTTTCGGCTTGCGTTTTGTGGAAACCAAAGAGGAATTAAAACGATTTTACGCGGATATTTTGGCTGATTATAAAAATAAAAGTTATCGCGTCATCGGCAATGCCTTTGAATGGGAAAGTATTGATCCTGAATTTTTTGCTTATTATCGCAAAAGCCGCGGAAAACTGAATATAAAAACCAGATTATTGCTATCGGTTGATTCAAAAAATGTAAACCCCACTAATAAAAGTTTATTGCGAAAATATAAATATTTGCCGAAAAAATACAAATTTAAAAGCACAATGAATATTTTTAATGAAAAAATTCTAATTATTAGCCCTGAACTTTCATCACTTGCTATAGTTATTGCAATCCCAGCCATGGTAGATATTTTCAAATCAATGTTTGAAATAATTTGGGAAGCGAACTAAAAATAAATCCCGGACCGAAAATAGGCGCTATTTTAG
>JAGLTA010000053.1 GCA_023135505.1 Candidatus Parcubacteria bacterium
AAATTTTATCCGATAAAGACTCGGAATATATTGTAAAGATTAAAAATAATTCTAAAGAAGGCATTGAAAATTTGCGGCTAACGGTTTTATACCCTGATAATTTTTTGCCAAAAGAATTCAGCAGGGATCCTGATAAATACAGCGAATCTGACGGGTATAATTTATGGGATATTGATAATTTAAGCGCGACCGCAGATATTGAAATAAAGATAGCAGGAGTTTTTTCGAAAGACGTAAAAGACAATCAAGAATTTAATGTCAAATTGGAAGTTTCTGATAAGCAGGGAATCTATAATCCAATAGCTAAGAACAGTTTTGTTTCCAGCGCTGTGAAAGAGAATGTGAAACTTGATCTGATTTTAAACGGTTCAACTGACGGCGAAGCGGTGAGTTTTGGAAACGATTTAAGCTACTCGCTGGTTTATGAAAATTACGGAGAGCAGGATTTAAAAGATGTGCGGATAAAAATGAGCATAAAAGGATATCAAGGAAATAAAGAGATTGATTTAATAAATTGGGAAAGTTTAAAAGATGAAAACAGCGGATATGTTAAAGATGGAGAGATTTTATGGACGAACGAAGAGATACTCAAGTTAAGTTCTTTTTCAGCCGGAGAAGAAGGGGAAATTGATTTTTGGCTGCGATTAAATGCCGTTAGCGATATTGCTTCCGCGATAGACGCTGACGGGGGCGATTTAACGATAAAAAGCGCCGCGGAAATTATTGTCGGCAAAGTTGAAGATGTTGAAGTGGAAATGATTATTAAAAGCAATGAGATAGTCTGTGATTTGAACACTAATTTGATTTTTAGCGCGCAGGCGCGATATTTTAACGATGACAATATAGCGGTAGGGTCGGGACCAGTGCCGCCAAAAGTAGGCGAAACAACGAAATACAGGATTTTTTGGAGCATTGCCAATAGTCTGCATAACACAAAAGAAGTGAGCGTGAAAACCGTTTTGCCGCAGAATATTGAATGGACAGATAGAGTGAATACTGATATAGGAGATTTAAAATACAGCGAAGAAAGCAGGGAGATCTTATGGACTATCAGCGAATTGCCGATTAAAATAAAAGAAGCAGGCGCGGATTTTGAGGTAAGCGTAACGCCGATAGAAGACGATTTGAATAAAATTTTAGTTTTAACAAATGAGACTTCTTTAACAGCGATTGACGACAAAACCGATTCGCAGATTTTCGCAAAAAACAAGCCTTTAACTTCTGATTTAGAATTTGACGCGATTATCGGAGGTAAAGGGGTGGTGGAATAGTTGTAATTTAAATTTAAAATAAAACTTATGTTGAGTAAAATTAAAAATTTAGATTCGGAGCAAAATCAAAACAAAAATCAATCACTTAAAAAAGAAAGTTGTTCTCTGATGACCATCAAAATACTTTTAGTGGCTTTGATTTTTATTGCATTGGGAACGATTATTATCGGAGGCGGATACTTAATTGCGAGATACGCGATTATTCCGCCAAGCAATACAGATTTTCCGATTGTAAATCCTATCGTTGAAACTCAATGCAAAATTGATTCTGATTGTGAGTTTGTTTATGTTGGTTCTGATATATGTCCACCGTGCGATACTTTGTCGGAAGAGTATCAGTGTCTTAATGAGAGTGAAAAAATAAAAATATGGGAAGAACAGATTGAGCGGGATAAATTTAAACCTATTACCGCGTGTTCTTCTTGTGCTGTTGAATTTGATAGATATACTTGCAAATGCGCAAATGGAAAATGCGAGAAGGTTAAAGAAGAGTTGATTGAGGAGGTAAGCATTACGACAGATAAAATAGAATATGAGCAGGGAGAAACTGTAAATATAACGGTGAAAAATAATTTAGATAATCCAATAAAACATTTAAAAGGCGCAGGATGCGGTTTACAGGGTTTTTCTAACGGAGAGTGGGCAAATGTGTCGTCAAGATCTTGTATGTGGGAAGGAGAAAGTAAGTTAAAATCAAATTCAGAATATAATTTTGACTGGGTATCTTCCAGATGGGGATTAGAAAAATATAGAATCGCTTTTCATTATCAAGAACAAAAGTTAATAGAAACAAAAGAAATTGGGAAAATAATATGCGGGAGCAAGAACATTCCCGATGAATTGGAAAAATTATTATTGAATGGAAAATGGATAAATAATGATGTGGAACCGGGTGCTATGTGCCGCGCTTGTGGCTGTTTTGGTACTGCAAAAGATGCATGGTCTATTAATGGCATCAATATAGACGTAACTCATATATCTTGTAGTGGAAATATTTATACAATTAAATATAAAGGTGAAGAGTATAATTGTTTATCTGAAAATTACAAGCCGTTATATGAACAAGCGTCATTATATCCAAAAGTTCCTGAAAATTGGAGTTTGATCTATTCCAACGAATTCACAATCAAAGAAAAATCGGTGCTTGATTTGAGGTGTGGTGAGAAAGTTACGGGCGAAGGTAACTGTCCGGGAGCTTGGTTAGGATATGAATTTGATCAAAATGAAGGGATATGTATTAAGAGGGGTGTTAGCGGCTGTTCTTATAAGACACCTTTTGAAACTTTAGAAGAATGTCAGGAGGTTTGTGAGAAAAAGGAATGCGCGAAAGAAGGTGAACTTATAAATTTTCCAGTAGGAACTAATAAAAATCTGCCGGATGTTTGTTGTGAAGGATTAAAGGGGCTGGCAGGATTTGGTATTAATGAAAATGATGAATGCGAACAGCTTAAAGGCGGACCATTTTTAACTTGTATGCCTTGCGGAAACGGTATTTGCGAATCAATAAATAATTTCAATGAAAATAAATGCAATTGTTCGGAGGATTGCGAGGAATATGATAAAGAAGTTAAATATCAAATTTTTTCAAGCGGCATAGGGACGAGCGACAGGGAAGAAATAATTGATTACACATATATTTATAAAAATGACAAATTGCCAAAAACTATAGAGCTTGATGGTAATATAGTTACTATTCAAAAAATAGAGATTCAAAAAACAGGCGGTTTTATGGCTTATGCCACGATTTCGCATAATGGGAAAGAAAAAAAAGTCGGTTTTTGGCATCCTGACGGAAAAGTTCAAAATGAAAAAAATGGCTGTCTGGATAAAAATAATAAATATGTTTGCGGAGGCGGATTAGCGATGAATATTAAGGAATGGACAGAAGAATCAACAAAAGAAGAAAAAGAAAAGGGCATACTTTACGCGACATATTTTGAAAGATTTTTTCTTCAGGAAATAGATTATGATTTTAATTCTGATAATTGGAATTATATAAAAATAATTTTTAGTTCATATAGAGAGCCGAATTATCCCGAAATTCTTTTTTAATATGCCAATCAATAGTTTGTAATATGTTTAAAATATTAAAAAAATCTAAATTATCGCAGGCGAGGATTGGCAAGCTGAAAACCACGAATGGAGTTATAAACACTCCGTTTTTTATACCAATTGCTACGCGCGGGACAGTAAAAGGGCTTTCAACTGCTGATATGAAAAATTCAGGCGCGCAAATTTTACTGTCAAACACTTATCATTTAATGCTGCGTCCGGGCGAAAAGCTGATGAAAAAATACAGAGGACTGCATAAATTTATGAATTGGCAGAAGCCGATTTTAACAGACAGCGGAGGATATCAAGTTTTTTCTTTAGCGAAACATAGAAAGATTACCGAAAAAGGAGCGTATTTTCGAGATCCGCAAAATGGAGACGATTATTTTTTGTCTCCGGAAAAAGCGATTGATTTGCAATTAATAGTCGGCTCGGATATTATAATGGTTCTTGACGAATGCCCGCCGTACCCCTGTAGCGAAAAATACGCAAAAAAATCATTAGAACTAACGGCAAGATGGGCGGAAAGAAGCAAAAAATATTTTCAGAAAAAAATTAAAAATAGAAAAAATCCGCCTTTATTATTTGCCATTATTCAGGGGTCGGTTTATAAAGATTTACGGCAAGAAAGCGCGCGGCAATTAGTAAAATTGGATTTTGACGGATACGCGATCGGAGGCGTCGCGGTCGGAGAACCGAGAGATAAAATGAAAAAAGTTTTAGGATGGGCTTTGCCTGAACTGCCGCAAAATAAACCGCGCTATTTAATGGGTCTTGGAAAGCCAGAAGAGATTGTTATGGCTGTAAAAAACGGTATTGATATGTTTGACTGCGTTATCCCGACGCGCGAAGCTAGGCATGGGAGATTGTATGTCAGAGCGAAAAGCCGAAAGTCGAAAGTTGAAGGTTTGGACAGTAAATTTTATAAAATTGTGAATATTACTAATAGCAGATTTAAAAACGATTTAAAATCGCTGGATGAGAATTGCGGATGCGAACTGTGTGCGAATTATTCTAAAGCTTACTTGCACCATCTTTTTAAAATAAACGATGATTTAGCAAAACGGCTGGCAACAATCCATAACCTGAAATTTTATCTTGATTTAATGGAAGAATTAAGGCAATATATTAAGAAAGGGGAGTTATAAAAATGAAATTAAGGACTATAAAAAATATTAAAAATTTATCAGGCAAGCGCGTTTTACTTCGCGTTGATTTTAATGTGGGTATAAAAAATAGAAAAGTGGCTGATGGCGCGAAAATCAAAGCCGCGTTGCCGACAATAAATTATCTGCTTAAAAAGAATGCGAAAGTTATTTTAATCAGCCATTTAGGGAGACCAACAGAGTCAAAAGTCAAAAGTCAAAAGTCTATAAAGTCGAAAGTCTATAAAGTCAAAAGTCAAAAGTCGGTTGTTGGAAAATTTAGTTTGAGACCGATTGTTAAAAATTTAGAGAAATTATTGGGACTAAAAGTTAAGTTTATTAATGATTGTATTGGCGGGAAAGTTAAGAATGAAATTAATAAAATGAATAACGGCGAAGTTGTTTTATTGGAAAATTTGCGATTTTATAAAGAAGAGATGAAAAATAGCAAAAGGTTTGCTAAAAATTTGGCGAGTTTTGCGGATTATTATATCAATGACGCTTTTGCGGTTTCTCATCGCGCGCATTCTTCGCTTGTGGCAATAACCGATTATCTGCCAAGCTACTCTGGTTTTTTAATAGAAAAAGAGATGAAAAATTTATCTGTTTTATTTAATCCTAATAAGCCGTATATAGTTTTATTAGGCGGCGCGAAATTAAAAACAAAAATTAGTTTAATAAAAGTTTTATGTAAGAAAGCTGACAAAATTTTAATCGGCGGAGCGATCGCCAACCAATTTTTGAAAATACAAGGATACGAGATAGGAAAAAGTTTAATCGAGAAAAATATAACCAGCATGTCTTTGCGAGGAGGCGATAGCCGACGAAGCAATCTCATGACAATAGCGCAGGATAATAAAATTATTTTACCGAAAGATGTTATTGTGGCAAAAAAAATTAGCGGAAAAGCAGAAGCAAAAAAGATAAGTGATGTTTCTAAGAATGATATTATTTTAGATATAGGCCCTGAAACAACTCGCGAATACGCTAAAATTTTAAAATCTGCGAAAACAATTTTATGGAACGGACCCATGGGAATATTTGAATTAAAGAAATTTTCAAGCGGAAGTTTGGCAATGGCAATGGCTGTCGCTGCATATTCGCGCAATGCTTTTACTGTCTGCGGAGGAGGAGAGACAATTGCTGTTTTAAATCAGGTTAAAATAAAAAATCGCATTGATTTGATTTCAACTGGAGGCGGAGCAATGCTGACTTATTTGACCGGCGAAGAGTTGCCCGGAATAAAACCGTTGTTATAGTGATTTTTTAGTGGTATAATAGAGAAGTCAAAAGTCGAAAGTTCATAAAGTCTGTAAAGTCAAGAGTTTGTTTCTATAGATTTTTAATTTATTACTAATTACTAATTACTAATTACTAATTACTAATTACTAATTATTTATTACTTATTACTAATAACTATGTCAAAATTTACAATCAAAGAAATTTACGCTCGTGAAATTTTAGATTCTCGCTCAAATCCGACAATTGAAGTAAAGGTTATTTTACAAAACGGGATTAGCTCTAAAGCTGGCGTACCTTCTGGTGCTTCCACTGGCAGGCATGAAGCGTTGGAATTAAGAGACAAAGACAAAAAACGCTATAATGGATTAGGCGTTTTAAAGGCTGTAAAAAATGTTAATACAAAAATTAACCGCCTATTAAAAGGAGCTGATGTCAGAAAACAGGAAGAGATTGACAAAAAACTAATTATTTTAGATAATACTAAAAATAAAAAACAGATCGGCGCAAACGCAATTCTTGGAACATCGCTCGCTTGCTGCAGGGCTGCCGCAGCAATAAAAAAAGAGCCGCTATATAAATATATTTCTAATTGTTTTGGATTTAAAAATAATACCGATATTAAATTGCCTATTCCAATGTTTAATATTTTCAATGGAGGAGTTCATGCTGATACTAACCTGGATTTTCAAGAATTTATGATTGTCCCTATAGCAAAAAAGGTTTCTAAAAAAAGAAAAATATTAAATAAGAATTCAGCTGAATACGCACGGATGGGATCTGAAATTTTTAAAGAACTCGGCAAAGTATTAAAAGAGCGCGGATTAGATACTGATGTTGGAAATGAAGGAGGTTATGCCCCTGACATCTATTCCAGCACACAGGCTATTGATATGATAATCGCGGCAATTATGCGCGCCGGCTATATGCCAGGCAAAGACATAGGCATCTCTATTGATGTCGGATCTTCTGTTTTATACGACGAGCATAAAAAGAAATATATTTTTAAATTAGACAATGCGGCGTTTACGAACACTACTTTAATAGGGCTTTATCATGAATGGTTTAGAAAATATCCTATTATATCAATTGAAGACGGTTTGGCCGAAGATGATTGGCAGGGGTGGCAGGAATTCACAGAGTTGTTAGAGGACGAAATAATGATAATCGGAGATGATTTGTTTGTTACGAACATTGATCGCTTAAAGAATGGGATCAGAAAAGGAGCCGCTAACGCTATCCTTATTAAGCCGAATCAAATAGGGACTTTAACTGAAACGATTCAGTGCGTAAAATTCGCGCAAGAGAATAATTATAAAATTATAGTTTCGCATCGCAGCGGAGAAACAAATGATGATTTTATAGCTGATTTAGCAGTCGGGGTCGGCGCTGATTATTTGAAAGCCGGCGCTCCGAATCGCGGAGAAAGAGTCGCGAAATATAATCGGCTAATGGAAATAGAAGATGAATTAAGCTAAAAATTCAAAAATAATAGTAAAAGTTATTTATGAAAGAAAAAAACAGGTTAAGAATAAATTTACCGTTAGTTCTTTTAATCCTTGACGGATGGGGGATTACTAAACCGAACAGAGGCAATGCTATAACTTTAGCAAAAACTCCGATTTTAGACGCAATATATAAAAAATTTCCCAGCACAAAATTGCGTGCGCACGGCGAATATGTCGGCTTGCCTGATAATCAAGACGGAAACTCAGAAGCCGGGCATATGAATATTGGCGCTGGCAGAATAGTGGAGCAGGACTCAGTCTATATAGCCAAATGTATTAATGACGGAACTTTTTTTAAAAATAGCGTTTTTAAGAAAGCCATTGATCATGCGAAAAAGAACGGATCAAAACTCCACTTAATGGGAATGCTGTCTAATGGGGAAAGCGCGCATTCCAACCACGACCATCTCATAGCGCTTTTAACTTTAATGCGCTTAAAGGGAGTAAAAGTTAATTTGCATCTATTTACAGACGGACGCGATAGCCATCAATACGAAGCATTAAGATTATTAAAAAAACTAAAATTTTTTTTAAAAAACAAAGAAAAAATTTTTACTGTTATGGGACGATTTTATGCTATGGACAGAAAGAAAAAATGGGAAAGAACAAGGTCAGCATATGAATTATTAACAGAAGGAAAAGGAGCACGTTTTACAAATGCCAAAGAAGCAATTTTAGCGGGATATAATAGGGGGGAGACAGACGAGTTTATAAAACCGAGCATTATCAATAAAGATAAAATTAAATCAAAATTTATAATAGATAATAACGATGCAGTTATTTTTTTTAATTTAAGGTCTGATCGCGCGCGACAGCTCACAAAAGCATTTGTCCAGCAAAAATTCGCCGGATTTAAAAGAAATAAAATTTTAAAAAACATCTGTTTTGTGTCAATGACAGATTTTGGCCCTGATCTGCCCGGAGTGACAACGGCTTATCAAGGCAGGGATCTAAAAGAGACTTTGCCGATAGTGTTAAAAAATTATCGCCAGTTATATATTTCCGAAAGCGAAAAATATTCGCATATTACTTATTTTTTCAACGGAGGTTATGCTGATTCTGTATCTGGCGAAGATAGGATCTGCATAGAGTCCCCAGATGTTCGGAGTTACGATGAAATTCCGCAGATGAGAACAAAAGAGATTACCCAAAAAATTATCTCTTTTTTAAATAATAATAAATATGATATTATAGTAGCTAATTTTGCAAATTCTGATATGATAGGGCATACAGGCAATCTGCAGGCTGGCATTAAAGCCGCTGAGTTTATTGATGAAACTGTCGGACAGATTTTAAAGGTTGTATTAAAATCAAACGGTGTTATGATGATTACCTCGGATCATGGCAATATTGAAGAGATGATTGATCTGGAAACAGGAGAGATAGATACTGCGCATTCAAAAAATTCGGTTCCTTTTATCTTGGCTGGAAAAAATTTTACAAAGGAGAAGTTGATAAAATCAGGAGTGTCTTTATGCAATATCGCTCCGACTATTCTTGATATTTTAGATATAGAAAAACCAACAGCTATGACAGCAAAGAGTTTGATAAAAAGTTAAAATTTATCCTACATTGCTGATAAAATATAAAAGCAGAACGAAAAAATAATAACCAAAATTAAAATTACAAATTCAAAGTTACAAATAACAAATAAATTACAAGCACCAAATTCAAAATTAAAAAAAGTTTTGAATTTAGAATTTTAGATTTGTGATTTATTTGGAATTTGTGATTTTGTATTTTGAATTTTTATTATTAGATGTTAAAGTGCTTTATTTTATGCGTCCTAAACCTACAGTTTTAATAATTTTAGACGGATGCGGAGTTGCTCCTCATTATTTTGGAAATGCTATCACTAGCGCCGATCCGCAATTTTTTAATTATCTGTCCAGCAATTTCCCAACTTCTGTTTTACAGGCTTCAGGAGAAGCGGTAGGTTTAGCATGGAATGAGATGGGGAACTCCGAAGTAGGGCATTTAAATATTGGTTCAGGAAAGATTGTTTATCAAAATTTAATGAAGATTTCTAAATCAATCGAAGAAAATACTTTTTATGAAAATCGGGTTTTAATCAGCGCTTTTGAGCATGCTAAAAATAATAATTCTAAGATTCATTTTTTAGGGCTTCTTTCAAGCGGAGGAATTCATAGCTATTTAAGCCATTTATACGCTTTACTGGAAATGGCAAAAAAGCGGAATTTTAAAGAGGTCTATATTCATTTAATTTTAGACGGGCGAGATAGTAAATATAATGAAGGAATTAATTTAGTTTCTCGCTTAATAAATAAATTAAATAATATGCAGATTGGAAAAATCGCTACTCTTTCGGGACGATTTTACGCTATGGACAGAGATAATAATTGGGAAAAAGTTGAAAAAGCTTATTCGGCCATGGTTGGCGGAAATGCCGAAAGATATTCTAAAGATCCTATAAGTATTATTGGCAAATCTTATCGGGAAAATAATTTTGACGAAGAATTTATTCCAACAGTTATTGTTGACAGCAATGAAAACCCGATCGCGAAGATTGAAAACAGCGATTCAGTAATCTTTTTTAATTTTAGAAGCGATCGCGCAAGACAGCTGACTAAAGCGTTTAGTTTGCCTGCTTTTGATAAATTTAACAGGGAATATTATCTGAATAATCTTAAATTTGCCACTTTTACAGAATATGAAAAAAACTTACCTGTTGAGGTGGCGTTTCCAAGGGAAGAAATTAAAAATCCGCTTGCTAAAGTTATCAGTGACAACAAACTAACACAGCTGCATATTGCAGAGACAGAAAAATATGCTCATATTACATATTTTTTAAATGGCGGAAAAGAAGAGCCGTTTTTAGGCGAAGATAATATTATAATACCTTCGCCAAAAATCGCAAGTTATGGTCAGATTCCTGAAATGTCAGCAAAACCAATAACTCAAAGAGTTATTAAAGATGTGATGGGCGATAAGTATGATTTTATTGCTATAAATTTTGCTAATCTTGATATGGTCGGGCATACAGGCAATCTTAAAGCAACGATAAAAGCCGTCAAGATACTTGACGGCTGCTTACAGGAAATTATAGAGCTTGTTTTAGCAAAAAATGGCGCGATAATTATTACGGCAGATCATGGCAATGCAGAAGAGATGATTGATAAACAAAGCGCTGAAATCATCAAAGAGCACAGCAGCAACCCTGTTCCGTTTATTGTTGTTAAAAATGATTTTCAAGGCGCTCAGGCAGGATTTTTATCACCGCTTAAAGACAAAGATAAGTTAAGCGATCTACAGCCAATCGGCGTATTGTCTGATATAGCTCCGACTATTTTAAAAATAATGGAGATTCCAAAACCGCCGGAGATGACAGGAATATCGCTTGTATGATTATAATTCAGCAGATCTATGGTTTTGTAAAATATTGCCGTAATTTAAAAAATGGGCGGTTAAAAAATAAAAATAGAGGAGGCTTTAATCCGTTAATACGCCAAGCTTGATACAGTTCCCCCCAGCCTTTAATTCTTTGCTGAATGTTGGTCGCGCTATATCCTCCTTCTCGCATGCATACTAAATTTTGATCAAGATAAAACAGTTTTATCTTATTTTTTTTTATAAATCTAAGCATCAATTCGTAATCAGCAGCGATTAAAAATTTTGAATTAAACAGCCCATATTTATTATACATCTCTTTTTTTACAAAAAAAGCCGGGTGCGGAATAATCCATCCGCGCTTTATTTTTTTTTCGCTGCATTTTCCAGCCTTCCAATATCTAGTTATCATGTTTTTATTAAGACGGTCTATATAAATCAAATTTCCATAACACCCGTCTATTTTTTGACCAGTAAAACAATCGGCTATTTTGGTTAGTGCTTTATTATCAATATAAAAATCATCAGAATTTAAAAATCCAATTATATCGCCGCTAGAGATTTTAATTCCTTTGTTCATAGCATCATAAATTCCATTGTCGGGTTCAGAAATTATTTTTGCGATATTGTTTCTGTATTTCTCAATTATTTCTAATGTGCCATCCGTTGATCCGCCGTCAATGACAATATATTCAACATTTTTATAATCTTGAGCCAAAACGCTTTCAATCGCATCTTCAATAAAATTAGCGCTATTTAAACTTATCGTAATAATAGACATTTTCATTTTAAAATTTTTTTAAACATAGATCTAAAAGTATAAAATAATAAATTTTTTATTTTTAAATAAAAATTAGGACTATGTTTTAATATCATAAAATAAGTATTAAATAGATTAGAATGAGATTTTCTGTTAAGAATTTTCCAGTACAATCCTGCCTTTTCGTCATTTTTTTTATTTAATTTTTCTTTATTATAAGTTATCGCATCATAACTGATAAATAATTTAAAATTAGAACGCTTAACTCTTATAAAAAATTCATAATCAGCCATATAATGAGGCAATCTTTTTGCGTTAAATATTCCAATTTTTTTGAAAACAGATATTGGAATCAAGGCTCCTCGACAAGACAAGGTGTCAACTTCTGCTAATTTAATATTTTTATCATAAAAAATAGAATTATAAAAATATCCGTTCCAATTAATTTTTACCCCGCTGTCTTCAATAATATTTTTATCGTGAAAATTTTTTAATAGCGTTCCAATACAGCTCTTTTTGTTCTTTAAATAAATAGCGATTAATTTTGCAAAAAAACCATAATCAAACTCAGTGTCATCATTTAAAGTTAACACTACATCATTTTCATCCGCTTTATTCAAAATATGCCCAAGCCCTTTATTCATTCCAGCCGTCCACCATAGATTTCCATCGCCTTTTAAAATGGTGGTTTGCGGATATTTAGCTATTATTGCCTTTTCGGATCCGTCAATTGATCCATCGTCCACTACAACCACTTCAAAATTAGCATAAGTCTGTTTGTATATGCAATCAAGGCACTCAACAGCTAAATTTTTTCTATTACGAATTGTCATTAATGCGTAAATTTTCATATAATTTCCAATTTATTTTTTTGTGGGAAAATTGAGCAAAAGGAATATTTCCATAATAAGCGGCCCAGCTCCCGAATGTGCTGTTTGATCCGATAATCATATCGGTTAGCGATAGAGTGTATAAATCTTCAATTGGACTGCCTAATCCTTCAGTATAGTTTAGTCCTTTAAATATTTTTTTATCAATAATATCATCTGAGCAGATAACAAAAATTATTTTTTTTGACTCTTGATTGTTTAATATAAAATCATCAAGAATATTTTTTACCTTTGTAAATGAATAAAAAAATTTACCGCCTGACCAAGTTTTATAGTCGCCATGCCTAATATGAACGCCTATTATAAATTTATTATTTTTACGCAGATTTTTTATGAAATTTTTTATTTTAGAATAATAAATATCTTTTGGCTTAAAGTATTCTTTAATTTGTTTTTTATATTTTTTAAGCCCGGCAGGATTTCGAAATAGCCAGCCATCTAAATAAAATAAAGAATTTCTATTTTTTTCTATTTTTTTTATTTTATCTATCTGAACAATATTTTTGTTCAGCGTTGGCGGAAGAAGAAAATTTTTGTTTTTATCACTTATAATTTGATTTTTATGCGTTATTTTTAAAAAAAAGACAAATAAAAAATAAATCAACCTGTTTATTTTTCTTGGCAGTCTTGATAATATTTTATCTAAAAACAAGTTATCGCTTTTTAATCCAAATAAATTTTGATAACAACAAAAAGAATAATTTTTATAAATGAATTTTTTTTCAAGGCAATAAGCGTAAACGCTTGCCGCCAGCCACAATTGATTTGCCAATTTTCCTTTATTTTGCAAAACAATAATTTTTTTCATAAACATAATTACTAAAAAGAAAAATTATATAATTCTATGCCATCCTCTTCATAAATTTTTACGCCTATTTTTTTTATTATCCCATCTATTAACATATTTGCTTTCCGCAGCGGATGATTAACTGGATTATTTACTCGCACAGGCTCTGAAAAACTGTTTTTTTTTTCATAGTTATCAATAATAGCATAATTTATATTGTTTGTTTTTAGATAAGCGATAATAGCATTGTTATCAATATTGATATTATCATAAGGTAATTTGTTGAATCCAGCAAATTTGTTATTATTTTTTAAAAAAAAGTTAGTTGCGCCCCAAACATTTAAAAAAGTCGTATCTTTGTAAGTTTTATTTATATAATCACTGATTTTATAAATAGACCCGAGATTTTTTTTTGCGTAAAAATCTGACTCATCATCTATTCCTAAATTATAATAAATATCAGCTTTTTTAACTTTAATAAAATAGTTATTTTTTGCAGTTGTTATCTTGTATCCCGCAGCGAAAACTATTGCGACAACAACGAACAAAATTATTTTATGGTTTATTGTGCCCCATATTTTTTTAAAAAATAGATCAATTTGGATGCCGAATATAATGAGCAATAATACCATCGGCACAAAGAAAAATTTATATTGATGAGTTGCTATAAAAAACCAAATAAAAGTATAAATTATAATATAAGAGGAGATGTAATAAAATATTTTTTTATCAGCCTTTGTCTTTTTAGTAAAAAAAATAATCGGCCAAGCAATAAAAGACGCAAATACAACAATATAATAACTTTTTAAAAAGAAATAAAATGGAAGTAAAATAAAATTAAGCAATGTTCTGTCCGCTTTAAACAATTTTATAGTATTCATTAAATCGCTGTACGTAGCGTCTGTATATCCTTTGTGTCCAAAATAAAAAGGATAAATCGGATTACCAAGCAGAATTAAATTTTTTATATACCAAAATCCAGAAATTATTAATACAGGAATAGAAAAATATAATACCATTTTAAACATCTCTTTAAATTTAATTTTATTTTTTAGCAGATTAAATAAAAGCAAAAAACCAGCAATTAAAAGTCCATATAGGGCATTATATTTTATAGAAAGGGCAAAACCATAACATGCGCCAGATAGTAATAATATTTTTTTGTCTTTTTCCACTATCCATAACAATAACAATAAAAACCCGCATATCTCAAAGATTGCCATAACAGCGTCAACATAAGAATTCGTTGCATTAACAAACAGTTCATACAAAGAGAATATTGCTATTATTACTATCAATCCTTTCCTTCTATTAAACCATTTTTTTATAAAATTATATATGACAAACAATCCAGATAATGTTATAGTATAATGCGTTAGATTAATTAAAATAAAACCAGATATGCTATATGCCATAGCGTATAACACTTCCATTAGCGCTGGTAAAATTTTAAAGAATTGTTCGCCTTCGCTCGGAAAATACATCCCATCATTTGATATATCTATCGCATTTGGAAGATGGTATGCTAAAGCATCAGTTCTATAAGGAGGAACCAAAGCCGAACTTAAATAAAAAAGAAAACAGAACAAAATACCTATAAATAATAACTTATCAATTTTTTGCCAAAGAAAAAATGATTTAATTCCGCTTTTAATATGTTTGAATAATAGTAGAAAATATTGGAATCCAATAATAAGAGCGGTAAATAAAAGTATATAAATTATTATTTTATTAAGAGGTCCGAAAAAAGATAAAATCAAAGAAAGACATCCTAATAAGCCATATCCTATTATTATAGATAATCCAACTTTTAATCCAAAGTTTAATTGTTGCTGTATTTTAATTTTTTTTATAACAAAAAAACCTATAATATAGGCGATATGAGATAAAAAAATAGAAATAAATATTGGCAGTATAATTTCGTTTATTTGCTGCATACAACACAAATATTAAATCCAGACATAAAATATGAAATTTTAATATTAACTTTTTTAAAACCAACTGATAATAATAACCGACTAATCGCTTTTTTATTATAATAAGCTTTATGATCTTTAATTTCTGCCGCGTTAATAAGTTTTAATTTATATGCTAAAAATTCTAAAATTGGTTTAGACGCAGGAGATGGGGTAGTAAGAATAAATCGCCCGTTAAATTTTAATATTCTGTGAATTTCTTTTAAATTTTTTAAAGGATTGTCTAAATGTTCTAATACTGCCAAGGAGGTAATTATATCCGCGCTGTTATCAGGTAAATCTATTTTTTGATTAAGGTTGTTTATTCTAAAATCAAACCCCTGTTTTTTTGCAATGTTTTTATTTATTGATAAATCAATACCGATAAAATTTTTTATATTAAATTCAGAATTTGACCATTTCAAAAAAGACATTTCATAACCGCATCCAATATCTGCTAAAATATCACAGTTATATATATATTTTTTTATTTTATAAAATCTTAAAAAAGAAATTATTATATCAAGAAAAGACAATTTTTTTTCTCCGAAAGATTTATTTCTCATTTTAAAAACGATATTTAAATAATATCCAAATTGCATGCAATCCGTCCCAATAGTTTATTTTTTTGCCATCTTTTTTATGGCGCGGAGAATAAGAAATTCCAATCTCTTCTATCTTAATTCCCTTGATTGAAATCAGTGCAGTAACTTCTGGGCAAAATTCAAATCTTTTGCATTTTAATGGCAGGCTTTTAATCAGATCAACGCGGAAAAGTTTATAACAAGTTGCTTCATCTGTCAATGATTGCTTATAAAGTAAATTCGCAAGTTTTGTTAAAAAAATGCCTCCAAGATAAAAAGAAATTGTTGAATATTTGTTTTTTCTCTGTCCTAGTTCTCGCGAGCCATAGACCACAGATAATTTTTCATCAATCATTTTTTGCAAAAGAATATTATAATCATCTGGATTATATTCTAAATCAGCGTCTTGAATTATTACATAATCCCCGCTAACAGCCTTTAATCCAGTTCTAATCGACATCCCTTTTCCTATATTTTTTTTGTGATAAAGTGTTTTGTATTTGTCAAAATTTTTTAATATTTCTCGCGTTCCATCATCAGAACAGTCATCCACAATGATTATCTCTTTTTTTAAATTATTAATTAATAAAACATTTTCTATTTTTGAAAGTATTTTTTTAATTGTTTTTTCTTCGTTAAATACTGGGATAATAATTGATAAACAACTCATATTTTATTTTTTTATAGCTTTTATAAATGAAATAGCATACCACCTATCTTTAAACATATCTGTTTTAGATGCTTCTTTTTCAGATACTTGAAACCAAAAATCGAATTTTTTATTAAATTTTAAAAATTTTTGTTCTATTATATTATAATCGGTGAATAATTTTTTAACCCTGTCTTTATCGTATAACTTGTTAATTGGCAAAATATCTTTAATACCATAAGGAATAGTAACTAATAATAGGCCTTCGTTTTTTAATATTCTTTTCATCTCTCGCATTGCTTTAATATCTCCGTCTGAATCATCGTCGCTGCCGTATCTTCCTGGGACTCCGATGTGCTCTAAAGTAGAGATGCAAGTAATACAGTCAAAATAGTCATCAGGATAATCGGTTTTTCTTATGTCGCCTTTGGTGAATTTTATTTTATTATCCTTAATTATTTTTTCATTCAAATCAATACCGTGTATCTCTATTTCTTTTTGCAATAATTCATACAACATATTACAAGCAGTTGATCCAATATCAAGCAACCTGCCTTTTGTTATTTTTATGTTTTTCATCATCCAAGGGTATTCCAAATATCTGTCAGAATTAGGCGGCTGTTGAGCTAATATTTTGCGCAATAAAACGCAATTTTTGTATTTTTCGCATTCGCTTTTGTCTAAATAATCTTTAGCAGCAAAAACATAGATAAAAATTTTATTTTTCAGCCAGTTTAGCATCCTTGATATTTTAGATAAAAAAATAAAAATAGAATTTAAAATTTTTTTCATAAATAATATAATCCGAACCTACGAATTAAATCCGAATGTCCCGAATATCTACAAATAAAATTAAATTATTATGAATTATTTGTATTTGCGCATTCGGATTATACTTAAATTGTTTAAAATTTATTTATTTTATCAATAATATATTTTATCTCTTTTTCTGTTAATTCTGGAAAAATCGGCAATGATAAAATCTGATTGGCAAATTTTTCAGTGATAGGTAAACTCCCTTTGGTATATCCTAAAAATTTATAAGCTGTTTGCAGATGAATAGGATACTGATAATGAATGCCATATCCAATTTTTTTATTATTTAGATATTTTATCAATCCATCTCTTTTGTCTGTTCTAATAACAAAAAGATGAAAATTATTATTTTGTAAATTTTGAATTTCTGGAAATTTAATTTTATGATTTTTAATTTTTGTTAAATACAGATCAGCAATTTTTTGGCGTTTCTTATTCCATCGGTCTAAATATTTTAGTTTAACATTCAGAATAGCGGCTTGCATTTCGTCAAGGCGGCTGTTATATCCTTCAAGATGCGAATAATATCCTTTTTTCATTCCATACATTCGCAATGATCTGCATTTATCAGCCAAATTTTTATTATTTGTTAATATTATACCTGCGTCTCCATAAGCCCCTAAATTTTTAGTCGGATAAAAACTAAAGCAGCTTATATCGCTAAAATTTCCGGCTTTTCTGTTTTTAATTTTCGCGCCATGCGCTTGGGCACAGTCTTCTATTATTTTAAGTTTATATTTTTTTGCAATATTTAAAATTACAGGCATATTACAACAAGTTCCAAATAAGTGAACCGCTAAAATAACCTTTGTTTTTTTAGTAATCGTTTTTTCAATTTTGTTTTCATCTATAGTAAAATCGTTTTTAATATCAATAAATTTAGGTATTGCCCCAGCCTCCCTGATAGCGCTAATAGTCGGCACAGCAGTGTTTGCGACAGTGATAACCTCGTCATTTTTTTTCACATCTATCGCGCGCAGAGCGATTTTAATCGCGTCGGTTCCGGAATTAACGCCGATGCCATATTTTGTCCCGATGTATTTTGAAAAGCCGCTTTCAAAATTTTCAACCTCTTTGCCTAAAATAAGCCAGCCGGAATTCAAGGCTTTTTTAATCGCCTGATCAATTTGTGGATGAATTATTTTCAATTGCCGCTTATAGTCAAAAAATGGGATCTGCATATTATTTAGATTATTATCTTAATTTTATTCTACTTAAAAAAACTGTTTTTGTCTATGGTGGTTGATTTTTTTAAATATATATTATAATAATCCATTACCGTTAAAAATAAGCGGTAAGCACATTGACAATAAAATCAACAAAAATTATTTTAGAGAAAGGGGGTTAAGAATACAGAAAATCGTTGATGAAATTTATAAAAAAAATAAGCGTAAATAATTACCTAAAAATAAAAAGGAGGAAACCGAAATGGAGATTATTAGCGAAGTAAGGGCGCCAGGAAAATCCGTCTATGAGGACGGAATATTGATTATTGAGGACAAGTCTGACATCAACATTTTTATTTTTGACGGGCGGCGGGCTTGGCAAGAGTCCGGCGACGCGGAAAGATTATGCGCTGATTTTGGCGCAGAGAGCACGGGCCAGGCAGCAACGTATTTTTTTATTAAAGAATTAAAGAAATGCATGTATTTAATGACAGACCAACTATCCTCCTCTTTTGGGGAAGTATTAAAAAGGCATGGCTATGATCTTTCAAGGTCGGAAGGTCTGCCGGGGTGCGCGGCGGCAACAGTGCTAATAAGCAAATATTCAATGTCGTTTAGTAATCTGTGCGATACAAAAATAATTTTGTTTAATAAACAAGGGGAATTTTCTATTCCCACAATAGATAACATGGATCATTTTGACCGCAAGGTGTTTCGGCTTGCTGCTAAAAATGCAGAGATACTCGGGATTACCCCTCGAGTAGCGATGTGGGAGGTTGATTACTCTAAACATCCCGATTTAATTGATCCAAAATTTTTGGATTATGAAAATCGGAAACTGGAGAACATCAACATAAGAGCGGCAATCGGAGTACTTAATGGGATGCCAAATGCGTCAAGATTCCAACAGAATCAAAGTTTTTTTATCGGTCCTTATGATTATATTCTTATCTGTACGGACGGGCTTTCGTTTCCGTGCGGAGTGGACGAACCAGTTCCATGGCAGGATATGATTTTTTTTCTCCTGCAAAATAATTTTGATCTCGAGTTACTTGTTCAAGAGATTAGAAGAAGGGAGGACGATGACAAGGAGTTTATAAAATACCCTCGGTTTGCGTACCATCGGGACGCAACTGGAGTTTTAATAGAAGTGTAGCCAGTAAAAATCGGCTACAAAAAACAGACGGGGCAGAATTAACGCATAAGTTAATTTTTGCCCCGTTTTTCATTTTCATTTAAAATATTTTTATCTCACATATTCTAAAAACTGCTTATAGCCTCTTATATAATCATCTTCCTCAAAATAATCGTCGGCCAAAACTAAAATTACGCAGTCAGATGAAAATTTTGTCATTGTGTGCCAAAGCTTCGGACCGAGCCGAACTCCGTAATAAGGGTCATTCATTAAAATTCCTTGCTTGCTTTCCCCATCATCTAAATTCAGGGTAAATTGTCCGTTGATACAGAAAATAATTTGCTCTAATTTTTTATGCGCGTGCTTCCCTCTAATCGCCTTAGGGCTGAATAGATTATTTATAAAATAGAATCTTTTTATCTTAAAAGGAACACTTTTATTTGACTCACCGATAACTAAGTTTCCATCAGGAAAGTCATTGTAAAATTGCAGTTTTATAATTCCAGAATTTTTAACTTTTATTTTCTTAACCATATAATCTTAACTTAAGATTTGAAAAATTTAGCATTCATAAATTTGTAAAATTTATTATATAGAGAAGATCTTTTTTTCAAGGCAGTATGAATTTTACCAAAATTGCTGTTAAATATCATTCTCTGTAGGACAGGAGGGGTAGGGCTGAATCCGTAATTAAATTCAGGATCAACAACTTTAATCTGTTCCATTGCTTTTTTTAATCCTTCAATATACGGCGTATAAATCAGCTTCCTTTTATTTATAGAAATATCATAGGCAAAATTGCACATTTGCAGTTTGAATCCAGGATATATTTTTAAAGAATGAAAATGGTAGAATATTAGAATATCGAAATCAACGAAAATATTCTTGTCTTTTTTAGTAACTCTATATTGCCCAACATTCCATGGCGCCAAGTTTGCCCCTTTATGCCGCAAGATATGCACGCCTTTAAATTTTTCAGGCCAGCAATTAAGATAAAGCTGATCTCCTAATTTTCCGTCTTCGTAATAATCAAAGCACCATTCAATACATCTTTCCCGCCACCATTCCACGCATTCAAGCCCATGTTTGTCATTCCTGACAATTACCATACCGACATTAAATATTCCTTTTTCTTTTTTTAAATATTTTTGTTCAGGTGAAAAGCGATGAGGAATAATCATAACAGAGTTATCGCCAAATTCTTCATAAACTGGTTTTGGCGATGAATAAAAATACATATCAGCGTCAAGATATGCGACCATATCCATATCAGGATGTTTTTTTAAAATATAAAAAATAAGTGATGATGTGCATGTCCAGCAATATTCGCCAGCGCCCCTGCCGCTTTTAATCGCTAAAAGTTTTTCATCTTCAAAATCCGATAATTTTATCAGTTTCGCTTTTTCAAGATTCATTTTATCAAGAAGATCATAGGCAATATCATCCATGCATAAAATCCATAAGTTAAAATCAGAACAATGTTCTAAAAGAGAATTGTAAAGCGCTAATCCTCTGGTTAAATAATTCCTGTCAAACAGGGTGCAAAAATCGTATTTCATATTGTTAAAATTATTTTATTTATAGGTCATAGAATAATAATTTATAAATAAAAAATTATTAAAAATTAAAAATTTTTCCAATTAGATAAATCTTTTTTCAATATTTTTTCTAATTTATTTATATCTTCTTTATAAATAGAATAAAGTCTGTTTTTTAAATTATTATTTAAATCAAATCTTCTGTCTTTAAAAATTTTTCTTAAAATTATACAATCAACACTATTTATAACTTTACAAATAAGTTTACTTGTTTTACTTATTTTTTTATTTTCGTATAAGCGAGTTCGGTCTTTGTTGTAGGTATAAATTAAATTATTTCTTAATCTTAGCCATTTTAAGCGGGGTAGTGAATAGACTACTTTTTGCGGCCTTGTCCCAATTGATTTTTTTGGAATAAAATTAGCATATATCTCTAAAAATTTATAAACCTTTTTAATCGTTTTTAAATTATCTTTTACTAATTCATCATACGTTAAAATTAAAAAATTTTCTAGTTTAAAGCATTTTAAATATTCGGACAGATACTTATAATAGAAGCTGAATTCAATAATTTCTTTACTCCTTGGATATTTTTTTTGCAATTTATTGTTTAATAATAGATCAAATCCTCTATTTAATGGCAGTGCTGGCATAAATCCATAATTAATATTATGAAAATATAGCGCTATTGCTTTTGCAATCGGATTTTTAAGTATAAGTATAAATTTTGCCTTCGGTATGTGTTTATAGATTCTTTCCAGGCATTCCTGTTTAGTCAGATAATTGGGCCGTTTTATTCCAACTATTTTTTCATTAGTAACATTATCAAATAATTTTTCAAATTCTTTAATATTGCTTTGTAGATAATCAGGGTTTTCAAAAAAAGATATTTCGTCTGCTGGCATAAAAATTTCAGGATGTTCTTCTAAAGACTTATGAACAAAAGTGGTTCCCGATTTTTCCGCTCCTATAATTAAAAAATTCGGCATCATATTTTTTTGCAAAGATAACTTTTTATAAAAATTAGTTCATCAATTCCTTTGACAGTGGATTGCGCGTATGTAATAATGTTTTGAACAACCAATCTGTTTTTATAAAATAGATTAATTAATTCTTCTTCATTAAATAAAATTTCCAGCATATTTAAACCGTAGCCCATTTTTTTTGTAAAAATAGTTTTGCTTATATGCAATATCGGTGTCCTGTGGAATATAACAAATTTTTTAGCCACCCTCGTTGCTTCATTGATAGCTTTTTGATAATCAATAATGTGCAAAATACAACAGCCAGAAATAACAATATCAAACTCATTGTTTTGATAATTTAATTTAGTAGCGTCCTCAATAGCGAATTTAATTTTAGGAAATTGTTTTTTGGCTAGTTTAATAAAACTATCCGAATAATCACAGCCCTCGTATTGAAAATTAAACCCAGCTCTTTTAAAAACTTCAGAATAATATCCAGTAGAACATCCAATCTCCAATAACTTTGTCTCGGATAATTTTGTCTTTTTTAATAGATTAATTACAACCCTCATGGGCGGCACATTCATAAAATCAGGCAGCTCTTTTTTAGTCAACTCCAGCTGTTTTTTCGGAATAGATGCGTCCTGCCAAATATTATCATAATTTTTTTTTAATTCTTTTAAGTTAGGATTTTTTATTATTTTATAATCTTCAGATATCATATCAACAGGGAGAGAAGATTTTAATCGCTTGATTATTTTTATAAAAGAATTCGGCAGTATTTTTTTAATTATTTTTTTTATCATAAAATAAACTTTTGACTTTATGGACTTTCAACTAAATGTATTTTTTTAAAAATTTCTATCAATTCTTTCATTCTAATTTCATAAGCATGGTCTTTTAATGTTTTTTTTTGCCCCGCCGAGGCAATCTTTTTTCTCTCATCTTCGTGAGTTAGATAATAATTGATTTTTTCCGCCAATTCTTCATTTGTTGAATAAGTCTCTATCTCTTTGCCGATTTCAAAAAGTTCGTTCAGGTTGCTTTTATAATCTGTGATTAGCATTGATCCTGCTCCTGTTGTTTCATAGAGCCGCATATTATTCGCGTAATTTTCAGCAACATCAATATGTCTGTTTATTGCTATTTTAGAATTAAACAAAATATTATACATTTTCAAAGCCCATGCCTCGCCATGGTAATTCTTGCGGATAAGAGAATTATCGGTCAGGCTATCAGCGCCATATCCCCAAAAATCCATTTTAACTTTACCTGATAAATATTCTAATAATTCAGTTCCTTTACTGTGCGCTTGTGAAAAACCGCCTATAAAAACAGTATCATATTTTGTTTCAAAATGCGATAGTTTATCAAGAATAGTATGCTCAAATCCTATTCTGAAATATTCACTGTTAATCCCTAAATTTTTAAATTTTTGAATATAATGCGGAAATGATGTTAAGATTAAATCATAAGCTTGCAAATATTGTTTAGGCGGAAGAGGGCAGGCGATTTGTCCGACCAATAGTTTAGCATGTTTTTTTATTTTTTTTAAAAAAACAGGATCTGCGACGCTAAGATTTTGAGAGTAAATTATATCTGGCTTAAATTCTGCGATTTGCGCTTCTAAAATTTTTTTAAACCAATCTGGTTTAAAAAATTTTTTTATTTTTGGAATTTTTTGAAAATAGTCTTTTCTATATTTAATATTATTTTCTTTAGCCCATTGTTTTTGCAGGATTTCATTATTAACTATAAATTCTTCCGCTTGATGCCCTAATTTTTTAAGATTTTTAGAATAAAAATCAGCCGTGCCAAATTGTTCGGCTAAAAGTGCACTTTTTTGTTCATTGCAGTTTTTATATTTTATTTCTTCATTTTTACTATAAAAATCATTTAAAAAATTTTCATAGTAAGTGTCAATAATAAAAATTTTCATAACTATTTTTTAAAACAAGAATAAGTTCGTCCTATTATACTAATGTTTGGCAAAATCATTTCAATAAAATAATTTTGCCAATAAGGATATTTTTTTCTATCGCGAAAAGGGCATTTAAAAAAATTTATAAAAGCCAAAGTAAAACGGTAGCAATCCATAGTTAAACTTTGTTTTTGGTTATAAAAAATAGATTTAGACATGGAACAGGAGATAAAATAACGTTTAATACGATATTTTATCGTCATTTTTGATTTAGGGACAAGATGATAAACAAAAAGCGTCGGTTCATAATATTTTTTTTTTTCTTTTTTATTCGCAATAATTTGTATTTTAGTCTCTTCTCCTATAGAAATTTTTCCGCCTTTCATCCCAAGATTGTTGTCAAATAGTCCAATTTTGTTAAAAATATTCTTTTTAAAAAAAATATTTGATCCTGATAAAAATTCATTTTTCGTTAAATATTTTCCTTTTTCTGATATTTTTCTTGTTTCATATTTATCTAGAAACCATTTTGGCTTTTTTGACTCATAATATGGATATATCGGTCCGCCAAAAATGGCAGGATTTTTTTCTTGAATTATCTTATAAGCTGTCTGTAGCCAGTTTTTATTAGCTTTTGCGTCATCGTCAATATAAGCGATATATTCTGTATTAGATTCTTTAATTCCTCTATTTCTAGCATAACTTAATCCCTGGTTTTTTTCAAATACATATTTAAACGGCAAGATATTTAAGAATTTATCAGTTATTTTTTTGGTGTCATCATTAGAATTATTATCTATAACTATAATATCAAAATAATTTTGGCTCAAAGTTTGTTCAATTAAACTTTGCAAACATAATTTTAAATATTTAGATCTGTTATAAGTGCATATTATAACTGTTATTATTTTTGGCATTTTTTAATATTTGAATTATTTTTTTTAAAAAATTTTTAGCTTGTTTGTAGTTTTTGATCTTGAGACACAAAAATATTGCTTTTATTAAATCGCAGATAATCTCTTTTTTGCTTAAATTTGGAATTTTCGTACCAATCCTTCTTTGATAAGCATTAAATTTTGCCGCTGTAAAAGAAATTTTTCCAATTTGTGATTTTAAGGGATCGTTATTTTGTGAATTAGGTAAAAATCTATATTTATATAAAATTTTATCAATAAAAAATAATTTAGCCACCTCTTCTATTTTAAAAATAAAATCTTTATCTTCAGAGTATAATATTGTTTTATCATATCCATTTGTTTTGAGATAGTCTGACTTTTTAAAAGTTTTAAAATGACTCACGCAATCGCAATTTAGATTCGTCAAATTTTTTGGAATAGAACGGCAATAACCTATTTTTTCTTCATTTAATTTAGAATCGCAATACATAAATTGCGAATATATAAGACCGCAATCAGGATGTTTTTTATAGATGTTAAGTATCATTTCTATCGCATTTTTAGTAAGCGCATCATCACTGTCTAATATTCCTATAATATCCGCCGTAGCCACACCAATCATTTTTTTTAAAGTTCCTATATAGCCGATATTTTTTTTATTTTTGAAAAATTTAATTCGTTTGTCTTGTAAGAACGATTTAATAATTTTTCTTGAATTATCCGTAGAACAATCATCAATAATAATTAATTCCCAATTTTGAAAGATTTGGTTTAATACAGAATGAATAGCTTCTTTTATATAGTTAGCTTTATTGTAATTTATCATCAAAATAGAGAATTTCGGTTTTTTTATATTTTTATCCATGTTTTTGGAATTAAATCTTTTGTGTTTATTGATTTTTTCCTAAACCATTTTTTAGGAGCTATAACTATTTTATTTGGATTATTATTTAACCATGCTCCCCACCATGAAAAGGTGCTATTTGCGATAATATTGTGCTTGCATTTGCTCATTAAAATTAGATCTTCATAATCTTTATTTCCTTCAACAAAAATAGTTGGAAATTTTATTTTAAGATTTTTTTTACACCAATCAATGTCGTCAGAAAATACGAAAAAATGCGGATCATCTATTTTTTTTATTATAACATTAATCGCTTTTTTATAATAACTTAAATGACAGACCCCATGATACTGATTTGCTGGTTTATGAGAAATATAATCATTTCGTCTAATATGAATAGATATTGATTCAGTATTTTTTATTTTTCGTAATAATTTTTTAGCTTTTAATTGCAGATCATTTTTTAGTGTAAATTCTTTTCGTATACTATTTTCAATATTTTTAAAATATTTTTCACTTTGCCAATAACCGTCTAAATAAATATTTCCAATTAATTTTAATATTTTTGAATCAAAATGACTATGTTGCTCTTTTGTGATTACAAGGCGAAGGCGGATCGGTTTTAGTTTTTCTAAAAAATTGGAAATTTTATTTTTTTTAATTTCTTT
>JAGLTA010000054.1 GCA_023135505.1 Candidatus Parcubacteria bacterium
TTAACAGAACAATTAAAAGTTTTATTAAACAAAAAACAGATTAAAATAGATTATGAATTAAACAGGGAAGAGTTGAAAAATATTTTAATCAATAATTTTTCATCGTTGGAAAATCCTGGCGAAGACGCTAAATTTGACATTAAAACAGTGAGAGAAAAAATTAGCGTTAAGGCTGTTCCAGAAAAATTAGGCAAAAGTTTTAATTACGACATTGCTATGCGTGATATGGAAAATAATTTAAAGCTGTTTTTAAGCAGTCCTGTTGAAATGTATATGAGAACAGATTATCCCGAAATTAAATCCGCGCAGATAGAAGTTGAAATACCAAAAATTAAAGAACTTTTTAAAATTTTTCCTTTAAAATTAGTTTATAAATGCGATGCCAAAGGCGAGTCGGCTTTATTGTGCGACATAGAAAAAGAAGAATTTGAAATTCAAGCAAAACTATTCGCAGATTTGGTTGAGGCAAAAATAGATAATAATTTTGTGAGCGTTAAAATTAATCGGGACAAAATTACTTCTTATTTAGAGGAAGTGGCTACGGAGGTTGACATTCAGGCAAAAGATGCTAAATTTAAATTAGAAAATAACAGGGTTGCGGAATTTCAGAAAAGCATAGACGGGATAGAGTTAAATATAGAGAAGAGCATAAACAGCATAGAAGACGCAATTTTAAATAACCCTACTTCCACCGCTGATTTAATTATAGAAACAGCAATGGCGAAAAATAGCGTTGGCGATATTAATGATTTAGGAGTTAAAAAATTGATCGGGATCGGAAGTTCTAACTTTGGCGGAAGTCCGAAAAATCGGAGGCATAATATCGCGATAGGCGCCGAGACTATAAATGGCATATTGATAAAGCCAGAAGAGGAATTTTCCTTAAATAGCGCTTTGGGCGAAATTGACGCAAGCGCGGGTTATTTGCAAGAATTGGTCATTAAAGGAAATAAAACCGTGCCTGAATACGGAGGAGGTCTTTGCCAGATTGCGACAACTATATTTCGCGCGGCGATTAACACAGGACTGCCTATTACTGAACGGCGGCCCCATGCTTACAGAGTTTCTTATTATGAACCAGCAGGAACAGACGCAACTATTTATCCTCCAAGCCCTGATGTAAAATTTATCAATGATACGGATAGTTATATTTTAATTCAAACCGATATCCATGGAGATGATCTCATATTTGAATTTTGGGGCGATGTCGGCAGCAGAAAGGTTGAGACTACGGATCCGAAAATTTTTAATATCGTGAGTCCCGGACCGACAAAATTTATTGAAACTGAGGATTTAGATCCGGGCAAAAAAAAATGCACCGAGAGTTCGCATAACGGAGCAGACGCGGAATTTACGCGCAAGATTATTTATTCAGACGGAGAAACAAAAGAAGAGATTTGGAAAAGCCATTATCGTCCGTGGCGAGCGGTATGCTTAATAGGAAAAGAGCCTGAAGAAGAGGAAGAGAGCGAAGACGAAAAAGAGAACGAAAGAGAGATAGAATAATTTTATTATTCATGTAGATGTTAGATAATTTGATGGCGGTTTTTGAAAAAATTGTCATTCTTGGCGGAGAGAGCGAGGAACTAGCGAACGAAGTTGAAGAATCTGCTTTACTTATAACGAAATATTATTAAAATAACCAAACATCAAACTGAGATAATTTTAAAATAATTTAGCAAAATTCAAACCAGATTCTTCGGCTATCGCCTCAGAATGACATAATTTTTTCCATTATTTTGTCAGTGAACTCTCTAACACCTATGGGTATAAGGATAGCATCGTTAACTAAAAATTTATACAAATAAAAAATCCTGCTAACAAATCTGCAGACCAGAAATTTACAAAAGGTGTTATGCAGCCACAGCCAAATAGCCCTTTTGAAAAATTTCTATACTTGTCGCGTCTGCAGGTTTGCGAGTAGGATATTATTCTATTGATAAACAATATTATAGTATATCATAGTTAAAAAATTTGTCAAGGACATATTGAATAATTTACATTTTATACCCGCTTTTGTGGCGGTTTATTTTTTTAAAGGAGATTGCCGCGAGATTATTTAAAGATGAAATAGTTTTGCGGTTACATCAAAGTTTAATTTTTATGAAAATCAGAAACATTGCAATTATCGCTCATGTAGATCATGGCAAAACAACTTTAACTGACGCTTTAATGCGGCAGACAGGAATGGCTAATGAAAAAATTAGCATGGATAGCAACGCGTTAGAGCAAGAAAAAGGCATTACTATCTATTCAAAAAACACCTCTGTCAATTATAAGGATACAAAAATAAACATAGTGGATACTCCCGGGCATGCTGATTTTGGATCAGAGGTGGAGCGCGTCCTCCGCTCAATAGATTCTGTATTGCTTGTTGTTGACGCGCAAGAAGGACCGATGCCTCAAACAAAATTCGTATTAAAAAAAGCGCTTGACTTAGGGCTGAAACCGATCGTGGTAATAAATAAAATTGATAAGCCGGCGGCAGACCCTGACGAAACCCAAGAGATGATATACGAACTGTTTCTTGATCTTGGAGCAAGCGACGAACAGCTTGACTTTCCGACTATTTACGCAATTGCGCGCGATGGAATAGCAAAAGCGAAGTTAGAAGACGAATCTAAAGACCTTTCTCCGCTTCTGGATATGATTTTAGAGAAAGTCCCAGTCGCGTCAAGCGAGGATAAAAGAGGCAAAGATCTGCTCGTTCAGCCTTTTAATCTCGGCTATGATGATTTTTTAGGGCGCTTGGCAGTATGCAGGATTTATCAGGGAAAAATAAAGCAAGATGAAAATGTGATTATAAAAAATATAAAAAACGAAACAAGGAAAGGAAAGATAACAAAATTATTTACTTTTAAAG
>JAGLTA010000055.1 GCA_023135505.1 Candidatus Parcubacteria bacterium
ATAATACTTTTTTACAATAGCGCCTTTTTTTCCGATTATTATAAATTCCGGCTTTTCTTTTCCTGGCTCCATATGCTTTTCAACGCTCTTGCGCGCTTTATTTATAATAGCCGCGTTAAATCCTCCGCACAACCCCCTATTAGACGATATTAAAATAATTCCGACTTTTTTGATTTTTTTTCGCTTTGTAAAAAGCGGATGTAATTCTTTTCCATTATTGCAATTAGCCTGCGACAAATGCAAAATAGTCTGCCAGCTTAAATTAGCGTAAGTCCTTGTCTTAAGCACCGCCTCAATCGCGCGGCGCATCTTAGACGCCGACACCATCTCCATCGCTTTGGTGATTTTTTTAGTATTGCTGATGGATTTTATTCTGCTTTGTATGTCTTTTGTATTCGCCATAAATTAAATAAATGTCATTCCGAATTTATTTCGAAATCTGTCATTACTTATCACTAAATTATAATCATATGAACAAATTTTAATTTTTTATTTTGTTATTCTTAAGTATAGCGTAGTTAATAACAGGCACAGATCCCGAATTAAGTTCGGATAACAATGTTATTTTAAATCTATTGTTTCTCTGATTGCAAATAATCTAAAGTATTCTTATAATCCTCAATTAATTTATTAATTTTTTCCTCTATTTTTTCATTCAAATCTCCTTTTTCCGCAATCTCTTTTAAAATATCTTCCCCATTTATTTTCGCGTATTTATTTAATCCAGTTTCAAACTCACTTATTTTTTCAACAGGAATATCATCTAAAAAACCGGAGATAATTGCATAAAAAATTAAAACTTGGTTAGCGGCAGGAATAGGCTGATATTGATCTTGCTTGAATATTTCAACTAATCTTTTTCCTCTCTCTAATTTTGCTTTTGTTTCATCGTCTAAATCAGAGCCGAATTGCGCGAACGCGGCTAACTCCCTGTATTGCGCGGCTTCCAATCTCATTTTGCCGGCGACTTTTTTCATCGCCTTAATCTGCGCGGCGCTTCCAACGCGAGATACTGACAATCCGGCATTTACGGCAGGCCTGTTTCCTTGATAAAACAGGTCTGGCTCTAAATAGATCTGCCCGTCAGTAATTGATATGACATTTGTCGGAATATAAGCTGACACATCTCCTGCTTGCGTCTCAATGATCGGCAGCGCCGTAATTGATCCTCCGCCGCAATCTTTGTTTAATTTGCATGCTCTTTCCAGTAATCTTGAATGCAGATAAAAAACATCTCCAGGATAAGCTTCGCGTCCAGGCGGCCGCTTTAATAATAATGAAATCTCTCGATAAGCGACAGCGTGCTTGCTTAAATCGTCATAAACAATTAAAACATCTTCGCCTTTGTCTAAAAAATATTCCGCTATGGCGCAGCCGGCATAAGGCGCGATATAAGACAGCGCCGCCGGATCAGATGCGCCAGCCAAAACTATAGCGGTATAATCCATCGCGCCATGCTCTTCTAACTTGGCGGCGATGTTCGCGACTTTTGATTCTTTCTGTCCGATTGCGACATAGATGCATTTCATATTCTGCCCTTTCTGATTGATAATAGCGTCAATGGCGATCGCAGTTTTGCCGATCTGACGGTCGCCGATTATCAATTCTCTCTGTCCCCTCCCGATCGGAATCATCGCGTCAATCGCTTTAACTCCAGTCTGAACCGGCTCAAAAACAGATTCTCTGGAAATAACTCCAGGGGCTATTTTTTCAACTGGATAATATTTTTCCGCCGCGATTTCTCCTTTTCCGTCAATCGGTTGCCCTAAGGCGTTAACTGTTCTGCCAATGATATTCTCGCCTGCTGGAACTTCTAAAATTCGTTTCAAGCATTTCACTTCGTCGCCTTCTTTAATCTTTGAACAGTCGCCTAAAATAATCGCTCCAACGCTATCCTCCTCTAAATTCAAGGCAACCCCATATCGGACTTCGGATTTTTGGCTGCTTGAAAATTCAAGCATCTCTGACATCATCACATCGGAAAGCCCAGAAACGCGCGCGATGCCGTCGCCCACTTCAATTACTTTGCCGACTGTCTGCTCTTTAACTTCTGTTTTAAAATTCGCGATCTGTTTTTTTAATTGTTCAACTATAAAATCTTTTGTATTGCTCATATTGTTGACTTAATTTAATTTATGATTATATAATGAATAAAAAAATAAAAATAAAAAAACTTAGAAAGGAGTTAAAAATTGGCAAATTTAATGGATCAAATTATTTCTTTAATTTACGGAAATATTAATCTTTTTATCTTTCTATCTCTTCTATTTTTTATTTTCTGTTTTATTTTTCTTTGCTTTTATATAAAAAAATAAAGAAAGAAAGAAAAGAAATGGAAAAAAGAATAGATGAATATATAAAAAAAATAGTAAAAAAGTATAATGATAAGGCTAACAAAAGTTAGCCCCAAATCAATGGGATGCCGCGTAATTCGAAATAGGGTTGCGCAGTATTTTTCTTTTTATCATTTCTATTTTTAATTCATCAAATTTTATCAGGTAGCATTGACTTTTTTATAATTTATGTTAATTTTTCAAATAAACTCATATCTTTAATTATTAAGGAGGGATTTATCATGATAAAAAATTTTTTATCTGTAGAGGGTTTTTATCTTTATCTTGCAGTCTTAACTTCAATCGTCTCGGCATTTTTCATTTTGTTTTTTTGGATTTATTCAAATTATAAAAAATCTAAAAAAAAGGAAAAATTAACAAAAAAAGAATATGATAAACTTTTTCGTATAGCATTAAAAGCACACAAAAAAAGAAAGGAAAGATACGGTAATTTTAAACAAGAGGTAAAAATTGCTGAAAAAAAATTAGAAGGTTTATAAAACATTTTTTAAAAAAGGAGGATAAATTAACAAACGCCGCGTAGTTCAAGTTAAGAATTGCGCGGTGTCTTCATTTTACCATTTCGCTTCTTAATTCGCTTAAACTATTCCTCAAACTTCCGTCTAAAATTTTATCTTCATATTTAATGATCGCTCCTCCTAAAATATTTTTATCAACTTTTTCCTTGATCAAAACTTTTTCCGCGCCGGACAGTTTAGTAATATAACTATTTAACAATTCAACGATTTCCTTTCCCAGCTCTTTGGCGCTCACAACTTCAGCTTTAATAATGCCTTTTTCCCTGTCCCATATTTTGCAAAATTGCTCTGCTATTTTATCTAATTTATTAATATCGCTGTTGATTTGCAAAACTTTAACAAAATTTTCAATAGCATATTCAATATCGCTGTCCTTCTTACCCTGAACAGTTTGATATAAGCTTTCCGCGTATTGTTTTGGCGATATTTTCATAAAATATTTAAATTTAAAAAAACTTGTCATTCTGAGGCGATAGCCGAAGAATCTAGTCTAATTATCAACTACATTATTTTAAAATCGTCTCGGTTTGATGTTTGGTTGTTTAAATAATATTTTAATTACAAGTAATGCAGATCCTTCGTTTCGCTATCGCTCCATTCAGGATGACAGTATTTTACTTTTCGTAATTTAAAAAAATTTAGCCATTTAACAATTTATTTTATTATTCCTTTAATCAATTCCTTATCTTTCTCGCTATCCATCTTCTCGGCTAAAACTTTTTCAACAGACAGGACGACCAATTCCGCCATCTCTTTTTTCAGTTCCTTTGCCATCGCCTGTTTTTCGCCTTTAATCTGTTCTTTTGCTTTTTGAATAACGCCCGCGACCTCTTCTTTTGATTTTTCAACTAGCGCATTCTTGTTATCTTCGGCTTTTTTTTGCGCATGCTCTAAAATATTGCTTGCGTCTCTTTTGGCTTTAATTATTTTCGCTTCGCTCTCTTTGTCCGCCGCTAATAATCTTTCTTCAATTTTTTTTGCGTCTTTCAGACCTTTTTCAACAGTCTTTGTACGCTCGTCCATTACTTTCATAATCGGCTTTAGCGCAAACTTATAAAGCACGAAAAAAACAATGGCGAAATTAACCATCTGCGCGATTAAAAGCTTCCAGTCTATATGAAAAGTTGAGATTATAGAATCCATATCAAAATAATTTTCAATTTTCAATTTCTAATTTTCAATCAATTTCCAATAACTCTATTTTCAAACAATTATTTTAAAAATTAAAAATTAAAAAATTAAAAATTTTAATAGCAGTCTTGCATCTGCCTCAGTGCCAATCCAGCGACAATAAAAAAACTAAAACTGAAGCAGTCCGTAAAATTACTATTTAATGCCGAAAGCGATTACTAAAGCATAAATCGCGATAGCTTCGGCAAAAGCTGACGCTAAAAGCATGGGAACTAAAATTTTTCCCGCAGCTTCTGGATTTCTTCCAATTGATTCCATCGCTTTTGCGCCAATCTTGCCAATAGCTAAAGCCGGCGCGATTGAACCAATTCCGATCGCTAATGCTTTAGCAATCATTGTTAAGTCTAATCCTTCCATAAATTATTAAAGTTAAAAGTTATAAAGTTAAAAGTTATAAAGTTGCAAAATCCGTCTTTGCCTACTCTTTAACTTTTAACTTTACAACTTTACAAACTTTTAACTGCTAATGTTCTTCTGACATGCTAATAGTAGCAAAAACTAAAGTCAGCATCGCGAAAATCAAAGCTTGAATCAATCCAACGATTATCTCTAAAAATATAAACGGGATAGGCAGCAGGAATGAACAGATTGCCGCCATTGAAATCAATAAAAC
>JAGLTA010000056.1 GCA_023135505.1 Candidatus Parcubacteria bacterium
AATAAGCAAATATCTTACTTTCTCTCTAGCGATAATAATTATCTTTATTGAAATTGCGCTAATTGCGCAAGGGGGATGGCGGAAAGCAAATGGGCATCCTGTGCAATCAAATATTTGGGGGAAGATCAAAATGCATTTACAGGTATATGGAATTTCATTAGTGTTTATTCTCCTCTTAACAAATGCCTCTATATTGATTATTGTCTGTTGGTCCATCTTTATTTTAGCCATAATTTTCGCAATAATTAGTTTTTTTACTTATAGTATGTAACATTTATTTGAATACTTTACTTAAAATAATTAAAAATTTTTATTATACTATGGAAATTCCACCATTAATATTTGATAAATTATGGCGATCTAAGTATGCCACTGAAAAGTATATAACAAAAGTGCTATCTGAAAAAATTAATTTTTCCGAAAAACATATTTTAGATTTTGGTTGCGGAACTGGTTCTTATAGTTTTTTATTTAATCCAAATAAATATTTAGGTGTAGATGTTTGCGAAAAAAGAATTATTTACGCTCAAAAACATTACCCGAGATACAAATTTCAAAAAATTGATATCAATAAATTTGAAATAAAAAAAGGTAAGTTTGATTATATCTTTATTGTTTCTGTCTTGCACCACTTGAACAATGAGATAAATAAAAAATATATTAAATACTTTTTTAAAGTTTTAAACAACGATGGAGCGATTATTGGGATGGAACCTTGTTTATTTTCAAATACTCCATTTAATAATTGGTTTATGGAATTTATTGATAGGGGTAAATTTATTAAAACGGAAAAAGGGTATAAATTACTATTCAAAAATTTATTCCTATTTAAAACACAAAAAAAATATACAAGGCATTTCGCGTATAACGAATTATTTTATATAGCTCATAAAACTATTTAATCAATGCTCATCATTATTATTTTAATAAAATCAGAAGGAGGGATAAATTTATACTGCCTAAAATTTAAAAAAATCTTTATGCGCAAAGAAACAGTCCTCTTTTTACTCTTTTTTTTATCAATAACAATTTCGCTAATTTTCTCATCCTGCTGCTTTGCGGCCAATCAATTAGATATCGCTGTCATTGAAATCGCGGCCTTTGAAAAAAGCGGTTATGAATGGATAAAAATTTATAATAATTCCGATAGCGCGATAAATTTAGAAGATTGGAAATTTGTTGAAAATTTTTCAGACAACAATTTGGACGGCTCAAAACATTCGCTTAACGAATATAATAATGGTTATATTCTTCAACCGCAAAATTCCGCTATCATCTGCCAAGACGCGGACAAATTTTCCAGCCAATACAGCGAGTATAACGGTCTAATTCTTGACAGTTCGTGGGCTTCGCTAAAAGAGAGCGGGGAGAAAATCCAGCTTCTTGATAATGACGGAAATATTATTGAGGATTTCACATACTGTGAATGCGGTTCAACTATTTTAAAAAGAAAAAATTTTACAACAGACGATTATTCCGCGAATAATTGGAGCGAAAATTATGCCGGGGATGAAAATGAAAATGAGGACGAACGCGGCAGCGAGGCAGACGATTATTCTGATCATATTCCGCCTTCAAATAATAAAACAGATGAAACCCAGCCAGCAGCTGCGGCGGAAAAAACTAAATCAGATATAATAATCAATGAAATTCTGCCAAACCCGGCTGGCGCCGACAATGAAAAAGAATTCATTGAATTAAAAAATATCGGAAACAGATCTATAAATTTAAAAGGATGGAAATTAAACGACAACAGTAAGAGGATTTATGAAATAAATAATAAAGATTTTAAATCAACTTTCATTAAGGCGAACGGCCTTTTTTTAATTTATAGGAATATTAGCAAAATAGCTCTTGATAATTCCGGCGGCGAAACATTGAAGCTTTATGATCCGCAAGAAAAACTATCAGATAAAATTTCTTACAAAAACAGAATTTCTGAAAACGAGAGTTATGCTAAAAATGAAAAAAATGAATGGGAATGGACTACCTCTTCAACGCCCGCCAAAGAAAATGTAATTAAAAGGCACCCAAATGCCGTAATGGAAACGATCAAAGAAGCGCGAGACGGAGAATTGATCATTTTTGACGCTTCTGATTCTTATGATCCTGACGGAGACGAACTATTTTTTGCCTGGGATTTTGGCGACGGAAGTTCAAGCGCTTCAATAAGAGTTGCTCATTCTTATTTGAATGCTGGAAAATACAGCGCGAAACTATCTGTTTTTGACGATAATAATGGAATTGGCGAACTATTTTTTACTGTTAAAATTATTAGCGATTCAGATAATGCGCTAAAAAGCGCGCCTGCAGTTAAAGCGGGCGGCGAGATAAATAAATATCCCGCTATTTTAATCAGTGAAATTTTTCCCAACCCGGCAGGCGCTGACGACAATGAATTTATTGAACTTTTTAATCCAAATAGTATTGATGTTGATTTAAGCGGCTGGCAATTAGACGATAGCGAAAAAGGGAGCAAGGTGTGGCAAATTCCGCAAAATACGATCATCGCGTCCGACAACTATTTGGCATTTTTTAAAGAGCAGACCAAATTAACGTTTAATAATTCATCTGATTCCGCAAGAGTTTCAAATCCGTCAGGAGAAATTGCCGCGCAAATTGATTATAATAAAACCGTTGAAGGGGCGAGTTATTGCGCAGATTTATACAACAGCGATTGGTATTGGACATATAATTTAACTCCTAATGAAGAAAATGAAGGCGGCGCGATATACGCGCAAACTGATAATAATTTTCAATATGGAGAGTATGAATCAGAAGCGCAAAGCAATAAAAAAAATGTAAAAATAATTGATGCGCTGGAAATCAATAAATGCAGCGATGGCGATTTAGTTGAAACAACTGGAGTTGTTGCCGCAGAACC
>JAGLTA010000057.1 GCA_023135505.1 Candidatus Parcubacteria bacterium
AAAACAAGAAAAAGCCAAATATTGTTGACAAATTCTTGCTTCGTGATAGCGTAAAATCGGAAGTAAAATTTATTAAAAATTATGTTAAATAAAAAAGACAACTTAATTATTTTTGTTTTATGCCTAATCGTAATCAGTTTAGGCGTTTTGATTATATTAAAAACGTCTGCGGATATTAGAATTGCCAAAAACACAAATATCAGCTTGAATCAAAATACTAATCAAGTTGTTAATCAAAATACAAATCAGAATCAAAATATAAATCAAAACATAAATACTAATCAACAAACTAAAATAACTATTGATGGGGTTGATGTGAGCGATTGGAATGTTTATGAAAATGAAGAATATGGATATTCAATTAAATATCCGAAAGATTGGAATGATAGAGAATTTCCTAACACCAAAACAGGAGCAGATTTTACAAAAGATAATAATAAAATTATAATTAATACGGGAGCGGGAGGCGGGACGCACATTAATGATCCATTTGATGAATATATATATATAGCAGGCTCTGGAATCCAAAATTATGAATCTTTAAATTCAGTAAAAAAAATAATAACTTATTCTGGAATAAAAGGATATAGAGTTAAATGGAATGTGTCGCATGGTTCATCTCCTGATACTATTTCTTCTGAAATGGTTTATTTTGAGTCTAAAAAACAAGGTCATCGTAAAAATACAAAGACGATAGTAGTTAAATATGGTTCTTCTCCAACAGATAATTTAACTGAAATATTTAATATTATGATTAAAACTTTTGACTATATAAAATAAAATTAATTTTCTTTTTCAAAAGATGAATTTTTTTAATAAAAATAAAAGGGTTCATCTCGTAGGAAGGAAAATTTTTTTACGAAAATAAATAAAAGGAGGTGAGAAAATCGTTCTTTGACAATTGTTAAATTGAAAAAAACTAACAAAAATTCAATAAACTTTTAAAATTCAGAAAGGAAATTTAGAATGAAAGGAATTATTAAAGTATTTACTTTAAGTTTGGCTATCGTAATGGCTGTATGCTCTTTTGCTACAGCTGATGTGTCGTTGAATGTTCAATTTTATTCCCAGGTTGATTATTGGAGCGGAGACGAATTGGTTGATGGCGTAAGCCCTCCAATTAATATCGGCAATTCAGGTTGTATGATGACTTGCTTTTCCATGGCTTTAAAATATTATGGGGTTAATACTGATCCTAGGATATTTAATAATTGGTTAAAAATCCATGATGGATATGTGACCGAAGGTGTTAATACAGGATTTATGAATTGGGATCCAGGAGTAGGAAATTATGCTGAAGAAAATGGAGTTGCCGTGGATCCAAAATTGGCAGACCTTATCACTGGTCAAAATTACCAAGCAATTCATAACGAATTAGAAGCTGGCTATCCAGTAATAGTAAAAGTTCCTTTAGGTGGTGGACATTGGATGCTTGTTGTTGAGGAAAGAGACGGACAATTTTACTGTTGGGATCCAATAAAGGATCCAGTGGATATGGAAAGAGTATCTATAAATAAACACGGACCATACGAAAAGTATCTAACAATCAGAGGTCCGATTCATCATCAAGTCCTCAAATTTTCCGATTCGCCTGACTGTTTTTTGCAGTCAAATAATAGTCTTTGGTTAATTCCAACTGAGGAAATTTATGTTCGTCTAGGTTTTGTTTACGACTGCAATTTTTCAGCAGACTGGTCTTATCTGACCGAACTTGACGCTTCACAGAGAGGCAATTATGACATCAGGTCAGAAGCGATTATGTCCATCAGTAACCCATCAATAAGCAAAAATATTGCCTACAAAGTTATTGAAAAAGTCGGACCTGTTGTTTGCTCGTCAATGTTCGTTGACCCAACAAAAATATATCTGTTCGGTGATGACAATAGTTTTCATCATGTCGCCAGCGAGCAAGTGTATTATGACTTGGGTTACGCGGACGATTGGAGCGATGTCGTTGAAATTTCGCCAGACCTTTTTATGCTTTATTGCGAAAGTTATGAAATTAACAGCGTTGATGACGCATCATGGATAAGTTTTTCTTACGCATCAATAGTTCCATTGTCTTCTGGTTGGACTTATAGGGTTGGTCACGCTTTCACTGGATTAATATTTAGCGGCGGCAATAACGCCGCAATTATTTATCAGGGACAGGAAGTTTCATTGTCCCAAGCGATAAATAATGGTTGGATTTATTACAAAGCCTATTGCTACGACAACATCAATTTTTACGATTTTGAAATAGCATACGGGCAATTCAGCCCAAGATATCAATATTTTCTGTACTCTTTTGTTTCGGGTGCAGAATTTGTGCTTTATGGTTTTTTTGAATCTGTTGGCGACAAGCAGGCTGTTCAAGATATGGACAGCGTTGCCGAAAATGACAGCAGATTTAAATTTAAAGAACTTTATAGTCTGGAAACTATTCCAGACTGGAGCCAATACTGGACATTGCGCAAGATGGCTTATCAGGTCTCGCCATCAATTCAAGCGTGGTTCAATCACGCAACCAGCGCGTCAGATTCGTCTATCAGATATGTGACATATTTTGACCCAGATACTGGTCAATGGACAAACTGGCAAAGAGTTTATTAATTTTTCAACAATTTAACTTAACAATTTTACAGCAGGCGAGTTATTTTAATTCGTCTGCTTTTTTTATAAATAGTAATTTAAAATTTATTCATTTAGATTTCATTTCAAATTTAAAATTTTAAATTTAAAATTATATAGGTGTAACACTTTTCTATCTTTGTCGTCTACTATTATATAAGCATAAAATCAAGTGAACAAAAAATTTGTACAGTTATGCAAAATTTGATTAAACAATTGAATAAATTGGATAAAATTCAGCCTTCCACACAGTGGAAAGAGAAAACCAAAAAGGAACTTTTGGCTCGCATCGCGAACGAAGAGTCTCCTATTAGGTTTAATCGATGGGCTGAATTTTTATATTTAACAAAATCTTTTTTCAGTGATATCCATTCTTTTGCCAGAGAGCCGATCGGAACTTTAATTATTATTTTTTTGCTCGTTGGAGGCGGAGGGGTTATGAAAGTTAAAGCCGATTCCAGCATGCCTGGAGATTTTTTATACGCTTTAAAAAGAGGGAGCGAAAAATTGCAGGTAGCCTTAGTCGTTAATCAGGAAAAAAAATCAGATCTGCGATTGGAAATAATTGATAAAAGAATACAGGAATTGAATAACGCAGTGTCAATTGAGCGCGGCGACAGGATAAAACTGGCTTTAGAGAATTTTCATAAAGATTTTACTCCGGTAGAAGAGAATATCAGCCCCGAGCATGCGAAAAAGATTGAGGACAAGACAGACGATTTTCAAACTGTTTTAAATAAAACAGAAAAAAAATTAGCGAAAAAAGGGACCAAAACAGATATAAAAAAGGCGATAGCAGCTGTTGATAAAGCCAATTTCAGCGCTTTAGAGGTGATGGCGGCAGACAGCGCTGACAAGGAAGTCGCGGAAAAAGTAGGCTTGAAAATAGAGCAGGCTGTTCAAAAAGCTGAAGAAAAAGGTGAAATAGGAGAAGAGGCTCTTGTTAAATTAGATGAAGCAAAAGAGAGCTTGGCTGACAACCGCCTTGTGGCGGCTTTAATAATGGTAAAAGAGAGCGAGGAAATTTTAGGCAGCGAGGATAGCGCCGCGGACAGCGATATTGTCGAAGATGACGGCTGTTTAGACGGAATATGCGAAATAACAGCGGCAACAAGTTCAGAAATAAAAGTTATAAAAGAAGATGAGGGAGATGAGGTTGCAACGACAACAGGCAAGGTTTTAGGAGAAGAAGCGGCGGCGACAACAACAGAAGAAGAGGTTGCCACAACAGCGGAGACAACAACAGAAGAGGTTGCGACAACAACAGATGAAATAGAATAAATTTGCAATTTGCAATTACCAATTTGACAATTAAAAAATTGAAAATTCATTGCCAAATTGGTAATTGCAAATTTATAGTTATATTAAATCACCGCTTTCCCGTAAAGGTCGAGGCAGAAATGCCGGAAGCGGATTTAAAATATTAAGCCAATTGACCGTCAATTGCCATTAAGGCGACTGCGGACGATCGGCAAATAGAAATTTAATTTATGTTTAAGAAAATTTTTGTCAGTTCAATGATTTTCGCAATCGTGTGCTGGTCATTCGGTTTCGCGGCTATGGGAGTTGCTTTGGCAGCTACTTTGTCCGCTGGCGATTTGATTAAGGCAAGCGGAGCGGCTGTATATTATTACGGTGATGACGGCAAGAGATATGTTTTCCCTACTGAGTCAACTTATATGTCTTGGTATGGCGACTTTTCTGCTGTTAAAACTATTACAGACGCTGAGTTAGCCGCTATCGCAATCGGCGGTAACGCAACTGTTCGCCCCGGCACTAAATTAGTGAAGATCAATACTGACCCTAAAACTTATGCTGTCTCCACTGGAGGAGTTTTGCGGCATGTTGATTCTGAGGCCCGTGCTATAACTTTATACGGCGACGGCTGGAATCAGAGGATTATTGATATTCCAGAATCTTTCTGGGTTAACTATTCTACTGGTGATGCTGTTTCAAGCGATGTTCATCCTGACGGGGCTTTAGTAAAGTATGCTGACGCTTCAACTGTTTATTTAGTTGAGGGCGGATTAAAGCGCGCTATCACTGGCGATGCTTTTACAGCTAACCGTTTTAAGGATGCTGATATTGTCACTATTGAAACAAGCGTTAGTTATTCTGACGGTTCAGGCATGGTCGCAAAAGAAGATTCCGCAAATGTAGACGGCGGCGCTTCTGCTGTTGTTACTGGAGGCGACTTAACTGTTGCTTTGTCATCTGCCACTCCTGCAAGCCAAAATGTTATTGTTAACATTGATAATGTTGTATTCTCTAAATTTACTTTTACAGCTGGAGAGACTGATATGAAAGCTAACTCTGTTAGAATTTCCCGTTCTGGTCTTGGAGCTACAGCAGACTTTACTTCTGTGACGCTTTATGAGGGTTCTACTAAATTAGGCAGCACAAGAACATCTTGGGCATCCGATGGCACTATCAATTACAACATTTCAGGCGGATGGACAATCCCTGCCGGAACTTCAAAAGAGTTGACTGTTGTCGGCAAACTTGGCACTTCAGGCACTTATAACGCTTTAGGCATCTTAGAGGTTGCTGTAGCGTCTGGTTCTGTTTCAGGAACTTTTCCTGCTTATGGAAACCAGATGTCAGGCGTTAGCGTTACTGTTGGAGGAGTGACAATTACAGGACAAGGAACTGTAGCTACCAAAAAGATCGGAACTACCGATGTCGAGTTAGCTTCGTTTAAATTAGCGAATACTGGTAGCGTTGAAGATTCAGAATTTAAGTCTATTACTTTAAAGAATAAAGGAACAGCAGCCGACAAAGATCTATCTAATTTAAAATTATATAAAGGAAGTGAGCTATTAGTTGCTGACCCTGTTCAGATGTCAAGCGACAAGATCGTTTTTGTTTTAGACGAGCCGTACGCTATTGATAAGAGCAAGAATGAAACCTTTAAAGTGCTTGGAGATATTGTTGACGGAGATGCTAATACGGTTGAATTTATATTAGACGCTACCACTGACTTAGAGGTTGTTGGTAAGACTTATAACACTAATTTAACTGTCTCTGAAGCTACTTATGATGAAGCGGGAGAAGGTAGTATTATTACTATTGACGGCGCTGAGTTGAATATTGCTTTCAGCAGCGTTGCGGTTGACACTATTGACGATATGACCGATGTTGAATTCGGAACATTGACTTTAAGTTCGGGTTCTACCGATATTAAGATCACTAATATGATCTTTACTATTGATGAAACTGAAGGAAACGCAACAGCAGCAGACACTAAGGATGTTGACGAATTTGAAATAGTTGATCAAGCTGATGGAAGCGCTTATGTCGGAACCATGACTGGCGGAGGCGATACTGACGCTAATGATGAAACTTGGACATTTGACGACGAGATCTATTTGACTGCTGGCGAGACTCGTACCTTTACTTTAAGAGGCGACTTGCCTACAGGTATCGGTGATAATGACAGTTATAAAGTCACTATGAGTATTAACACCACTAATATGACCGCTGAAACAGTTCCTGCAGGCGATTCTGTGAGCAACTTTTCAATCGGAACTATTACCGGTAAGTTAGTGACTGTAAAAGCTCCTTATATTACCATTAAGGCGACTGAGATGAACGCTGAATACGCTGTAGTCAACGACACAAATGTTGTTTTCTACAAAGGAACAATTGAAGCTACCGCTGGCGTTGTCACAATCAGCAGAATGAAGTTTGAAGGTGGTCATGAGACTGCTGGCACTGTCACTTATACAGAAGCTAATTTAGACTCTACTAACTGGTCTGATTTTAGTTTGTATATTGACGGAGTTGCCGCGCAGACAGTTACTAATTCAAGCATGACTACTGGATATGCTGATTTCAACTCCATTGATTTTACTGTTCAGCCTGGAAACGCTAATAAGGTTGAATTTGAAGTAAAAGGAACAGTTGCTTCAGTATTAGATGATACTAACAAGACTGTTCATGCTCAATTAGACACCGTAACTGCTAAAGACGCTGACAACGATGACGCTACTGTTCAAGATTCAGCCGGAACCGCAATTGCGACAGGAACTGAATTAGAGACAACCAGAACTGTCACTTTAACTGATAAAGGCATTTTGTATGTTTCTTTGCGAAACGCTGACACTGGATATAATAAGGATAGGATAGCTTTAGCTGGAAATAGCTACTGGGTAGCTAAGGTTCGCGTTAGGGCTCAATATGAAGACATTAAGATAAAGGATTTGAAATTCACTAACTACACCGCAGGTGTTGAGGATTCCATTGAATCAATTTGTCTTTATAGCGCTGAAAGCACAGATTCATCTTATTTGATCGGATGCACCGATCTTGACACTTCAGATATCGCTTTCTTTGACGACATTAATTATGTTGTTGAACAGGGCACTGAAGATCTGTATGTTTATGTGACTACTCGCGCAATGAGCAATGTTGGAACAGCGACTGCTGACACTTCAGACGACATTCGTCTTGCTATCGCTACCACTTCCGCTGCTCATATAACCGCTACAGGCGTAGATTCTAATGAAGATTTGATTATTGGAAACACCAATGCAGCTGTTGCCGCAGGAGAGATAGTTTTTGATAAAGGGCTTAACGGCACTTTTGACGAAGTTGCTGACTCGGGCGGAACCGCAAGTTCAACCTCATTTATGGTTGCTGGTTCAAAAATTGGCGCGGTTGCTTTAGTCTCTTCTTACGGCGGTGAAACCGTTGACACTATAATTTCCGGTACTGGCGAATACACTTTGGCTATCTTAAAGCTCACGACTGAAAATCACAGCAATACTGACGCTGATGGAAATGACTTAAAGATGGGAATTAGTAATTTCGTCTTTGATGTTACTAAATTCGCCAGCACAACCTTTAGCGCTGCTACAATTGAAAGAATTGGCGGATCTAACGGAGTTGAGTCATTAGTAATTACCGATTGCGACGGAGATACTGATACTGAAGGAGACTGGACTCTTTTGACCGCCACTACAACATTAGTCACTGACGGTTATATTGAGGCAGGTGATACAGCTTATTTCGTGGTTAAAGGAACAATCAGCGCTCTTCTCGCGACTACTGGCGTAGTAGACTGGGTTCGCGTAAGTCTTGACAGTCTAAACAGCGGCACTAATAATGTTGACTGGATGGACGGTTATGACACTGATTACGCTGAAGCTAACGACTTTGACTACTTAAGGTTAGATACAACCAGTATCACAGGAACTAAAGTAGCTGAAAATCTGTAAAGATTATTAGTCGATAATTCAAAGTTTCGCGATAGCTTTTATTCCGCCTTGGGCGGACAAAAATCGCAAAAAGATTCCCCGCTCCGATGTTCTATCGGAGCGGGGTTTTGTTTTTGGATAAAAAAATAAAGGCAAGAATTTTAATATAGCGATTTTTCACGATCGCGCGTTTTGCTAAGAATAAATTTTTTTGCTTAATTTTTCTTGGTTTTACCCTAATGGGCGGTCATCAGATAGGGCGGCATAATTCTTAATTCCTATTTCGTAATTCAAAGTAATTATAAATTACTAGTTACTAATTTTATTGACACCAACCCCTATTTTGATATAATGAAAATATAAGAAATAATTTTAAAAATATGGATACAAACATTCAAACAAAACAAAAAATAGAGATTCCAATAGCAGAATATAATCTATTGCGCGGAGTTTATAAAGAATTTAAAAAACAAGCGCTGCTCTTTAGGATTGTTGAAGCAGAAGAAAATTTAAAAAAGAAAAAGGTAAAAAGGGCGGATATGGATAAATTTATAGAAAATATTTAGCCATGCTTTTTGAAATTAAAAAAATCATATTTGACAAAGGATTTGAAAAGAAATTTGCAAAATACAAAAAGAGATTAACAGAAAAAGAAAAAAGCAAATTAAGGCAAAATTTTGAAATTTTTAAAAATAATCCTTTTGACAGCAGGATAAAAACGCATAAATTAAAAGCGGAATTAAAAGATTATTGGTCGTTTAGAATTAGTTATTCAGATAGAATAATATTTCGTTTTATAGATAATCACACGGTATTTTTTATTGATATCGGCAATCATAATATTTATTGATAAAATTCGCGATAGTTTTCAAAATCGCGCAAATATAAATAATTTATATAATTTTTACTATATTTTATGAAAAAATTTTTAAAGATTTCTGGTATTGTTTTAGCGGTTATAATTTTAACCGTTTTTCTATTTATGCTATGGACATATTTTCGCATTCAGAGAGGGGATTTAGTCAAATGGGATAATGAATGGTACACAAAAGAAGAGTTGAAAGAAAAATTTCCGCCGCAACACATTGATGTTCCGGCAAAAAATACGCCAGAAGATGTCTACGCAAAATTCAGGCAAGCGCTGCTGGATGATGATATTGAAGAAGCGTTAGAGCAGATTAGGGAGGAGAGCAGAGATGGATACATGGAGGTGTTTATTGATAATGATAAGTTTAATAATTGGGTAAAAAGTTTGCCAGAGGAAATTATTAAGGAAAGAGAAAAGGGAAATTATGCTTATTATGATGTTGATTATGGCACTGAATATAAAAATACAGCCACTTTTATAAAAGATGAAAATGGTTATTGGCAAATAGATTCTATTTAATCTTGAATAATAAACTATGTTTCTTAAAAGAGGAATTAAATTATTTTTGCTATTATTTTTTCTGTTTTCCGCCGGTTTTGTATTATGCTATGATCATCTAATTATTCATCCAAAACTGACTAATTCAGCGGCGGAGATCTATAACAGCCAAGCTGGCGAAAAATTAACAGAAGAACAGATTGGTTGGATTATTAAGGGTTCTATAGAGGAAGACAATGATCCGCGATATGTGAACCATTTTTATAATCCAAAAACAGGAAAAGGATTAAATTATGAAGGTTTTGAACATAAATCAGCAAAAGAATGGGCAAAAAATCAGAATAGCGCCACAGGAGACTATTCAATCAGCGCTATTTTAGAAAATTACAGAGATGGAAATCTGAAAAGGGCTTATCAAGGCATCGGGCATATTTTACATCTAATTCAGGATATGACTGTTCCAGCCCATACGAGAAACGACGCTCATCCATGGGGCGATCCTTTTGAAGAATGGGCGGAACAGTATGGAAATGTTAATTTAGAAAAAGTAAGTTTTATTAGTGTTGACAATTTAGACAGTGCTTTTGATAATTTGGCTGATTATTCCCACAGTAATTTTTACAGCAAAGATACAATTATAATCGGAGAATTAAATAAATATAAAACAAAAGACGAATCTATTAATGGTAAAACAAGAAGATATTTAATGAATAAAATCGATGATGTGGAATATAGGATAGTATATTCAAAAAATCCTGATTCAATAAAACCAATTTTTCAAATTGATGACGATCTTAAACTTAATCACGACTATTGGAATATGCTTTATCCGCAGGCGGTTGGGTATAGCGCTGGGGCTATAGACTATTTTATCAAAGAATTTGAAAAGATTGATGAAGAAAAAAGCGCGCAGAAAAAGTTAAGCGTTTGGAGCAAGTTTAAAAATGGGCTGTCAAAAAATCAGTTTGATATTGTAAAATACGCTTGGGGTGACACTTTTTTCGCTAGCAGAAAAACAGCGACAAAAACCTTTAATAACAGCTTTAATAAGGCGAAAAAAGCGTTTATTTACAGCGCGCTTGTTGTTGAATCAGGAAAAGAGATTATAGCGGACACAGCAAAAAAAGCGTTAGCGGGAGCCGCTAAAATAACATCAAAAAGTGAAAAAACCTCAAAAGAGCCGATCAAATCTGAAAATTCAGGAGGCAAAGTGCTGTCAGCGGCTGAAAAAGACGAAAGCAAGCCGGAGGAGCCAGTTATTATCGCGGATAATTCAGCTGA
>JAGLTA010000058.1 GCA_023135505.1 Candidatus Parcubacteria bacterium
CGAAAGTTTTGATTGCAAAACAGGAAAAACAGGTTGAAAATCAGAGCAAAGCAATCGTTGATTATGTGATAGACGGCGATACAATTGTTTTAACTTCTGGCGAGAAAGTGCGGTATATCGGCATTGACACGCCTGAACTGGGAAAACCAGGATCGCAAGACGATGAATGCCTGGCATGGGTTGCGAGAATAAGGAATATCCAACTTTTGGAAATAGGTGAATTAAAACTCGTGAAAGATTCAGGAGCGGACAAGGACAGGTACGGGCGGCTGTTAAGATATGTGTATTCAGGAGATATGCTTATAAACGAACGATTAGCGCTTGAGGGATTAGCGGAAACTTTTTTCTGCCAGCAGGGCTGGAAAAATTGCCCCGTTATGGTTGATGAAGCGCGGAAAGACAGCATACAGTTCGCTTATAATTCAGCGAAACAGAACAGCCGCGGGCTGTTTTCCGTAGTCTGTGATGAAAAAATTGCTGAAAAAATAGTCGAGAAATAAAATTAAAATAATTTAAAAGCTTAAATAATTCTAAAAATTTTTAAAATTTATAAAACTGACTTTTATAAAAAAGGGTAGCAATATTTTATCACTACCCTTAAATTAATTAAATTTTTGAATTGTTTTTTTTATAACTATTTAATATTTATTAGAGAGCCAAAAATAAGTTCAAATTCTTTCTTGTCAAGCAAATTTTTGGCTTCATCAATATAATTTTGATAACAGTCATTCCAAATTTCGCCAGCCTCCTCAACCGACATTTCGCCCGCGTTTACCGCTTTGCTTATTGTTCGAGCGCTTAATTCGCGTTCTTTAAATAGCGCTGTAAGACTTTCTATTTTATATATCGGCACATTTTCGTAAACATCATCAACTGTAGTTTTCGGATTTGTAATTTCAATTTCTGGAACCATACTTATTATTCCGTCAATGACATCATCTGTTTCATTTACTGAAACTTCTAACAACTGCTCATATTCTTCTTCGGACAATATTTCCCGATAAGTCGTCTGATGCCATTTGAATAGTTTAGCTAAATTTTCTTGATAGTCCATTTGACCAATGTTTTCGTTTTCAAGGTAATTCAGGTCTAACTGATCTTTTATAAACAAAGATGTTAAATGATTCTTTCTTATCGTTTCTTTTTTTTCTTCGCTCAATCCGCTTATTTTTGAATTCATTCTTGCTTCCCATTCGGGAAAAATAGGATTGTACTCAAATTGTTTTTGTCCGTTTATAACATCCTTCGCGTTAAGCGACAATAAATCCATTAATTCTTGCAATGAATTATCACTTTCAAGGCTATCGTTATTATTATAAGAAACGATATCGTTATCATTTGCAATTACAATTGGCTCAACAACATCTTTTTGAACAAAATCATCCTTAATAACGCTTTTTTTTGCGTTTGCATCTTTTTTAATTATTTCTTTTGATTCTGTATGATAATCCGAATTGTTATTTAGCAATTTTGAATTAACAAACCAAGCAATACTCAAAGTCAAAAGCGTAATCGTGATAATAAACAAAAATGATTTTTTATTAAACATAAATTTCTCCTTTTAAAAAAAAAGATTTAGGTCGTGAAAAAAATTTCACGACCTAAGTTTTATCTGTCTGTTTGCTTAATAATTGCAAACAAGTTTACAATTTGACCATTTCCAATCAAAAGCGAAATGACCGTAATGTCCAAAGTACAAGTAAGTAAGCCAATACCCATCTGCTTGGCTTACCTTTTTTCCGCTTGAATAGAGCATTTTGTTTGATTCTTGGTGGCAAGTGCCTTCAATCCCCCAAACTACCTTACACTGGGCAGGATGGGTTGCACAGCGTTTTAACTTATAGGCATATCCATAGCCGTAAGTCCCGCTAAGATAATCTCCTAGAGATAATCCTGATCCGCCATGATAGGCATAGCAACTATTTTGACCGTTATCATTGACACAGGCAAAAGTATGATCTATGTAAAGCCCTTCAATAAAAGCATCCAGATGACGAGCCCACATAATGTCGCTACCTCCTGCGTGGCAAATATTTGCTATCGCAAACAGAAATAGGCATACGAATAAAGTTATTTTTTTCTTCATAACTTTCCTCCATAAATTGTAATGAACGATTTTTATTTTTGATCGCTAACACATTTGTTAATTATTCACCTCCTTTTTTTTGTTTTTTAGCGATATGATTTTCGATTTTTTTGTTTTTATTTTTGTTATTATATATAATTTTAACTAATACGCCTATAAAAAAATAAGTTATAAAAGCACAAATATGCCATATAATTTTTGCAATGGTTTCATATACTCCTTGCGGATCATGAAATAAAATAGGAAACCTATCTCCAAGCGGACCAAATATTATTGTAATTAAAATCAATGTGGGAACATTGAAGATCAATAATATATATTGAATAAACTGGCATTCATCAAAATTAGTAGTATTATTCAAAAATATTGTTAGCCATGATATGAAAGCAGCAATAGCACCAAATATAATCCCCCATTTACATAAAGGCTTCCAATCAATTTTATTTTCCATCATAATTTATACTTTAAGTTTTTTTATGTCTATATTTTTACATAAATAAAATATTTGTCAATGTTGCGTATTGAGTTATTATAAAAAATTTATTTGTATATTTTGTCAAGATTTTATTGACACTAATCCGTTATTTGGTATAATTAACGCATAAATAATAAAATAACAAAATTTTATGTTAGTATTCGTTGCGATAACGCCTCATCCGCCAATATTGATTCCGAGCATTGGCAAAGATAATATCAATCAGATTACCAAGACAAAAGAGGCGATGGAGGCTTTAGCAGACGGGCTTTACGCGGCTCAGCCAGAGACAATTATCATTATTTCTCCGCACGGATTAATTAACGCCGATTTTTTTACTATACAGGTTAGCGAGAGTTATCACGGAGATTTTAAAAATTTTGGCGATTTAGACGCTAAATTTGAATTTGGCTCAGATCTTAGTTTTATAAATAAAATTAAAATAAGAGCGGAAACGCCTGAGCCGCCGATTTCTTTAATTAACGATCCGTCCTTAGATCATGGAGTTTTAGTCCCGCTTTATTACTTAACCCAAAATCTTCCGCAAGCAAGAATTGTTCCGATGGCATGCTCATTTTTAGGGTATCAGGAGCATTTTGAGTTTGGCAAGTATTTAAAGCATGTTATCACAAGAAGCAACAAAAGGATTGCCTTGATCGCTTCGGGCGATTTGTCGCATTGTTTAACTAAAGACGCGCCTGCTGAATATTCAGCCAAAGGCGAAGTGTTTGATAAAAAATTAATCTCTATTTTTGAAAAAATGGATTGTGAGCAGCTATTAAATTTTGATCAAGAGCTGGCTGGCGAAGCGCAAGAATGCGGCTTGCGATCTTTTATAATTTTAGCTGGCGCGTTAAGCGGCATTAATTGCGAGCCGCGAGTTTTATCTTATGAATATCCTTTCGGAGTAGGGTATTTAGCGATGAATTTTAAAATTATATGACAAACAGATTAAAGGATGCGATTAAAAGCAGAATAATCGCCGAGAGCAAGCAAAAAAAGAAAGATAAGCGCGGTCCGACGACAAAACACCAGCTTTTAGCGGTTGATATTGCTGAATCATTTGGAAAATTAAAGAGCAGGAGAGACATGGCAATTTTAATGAATTTATGCAAAAAACAGAGCCACGCGCTGATAATGAGAATATGGGGCATTGCGAAAGAGAAAGAAATTGGCAATAAAATGGCTTATTTTTTAGCGACATTAAAGAATATAAACAAGGAAGAGCGGATGAAAAAAGTTAAAAACGCTAAAATTATTTTTATCGGTTCTTCTGAATTTGCCGTTCCGATTTTGCGGGAATTGCTAAATCGTGATTTGAGGATTGAAGCGGTTATTACGCAGCCAGACAGACCGGTTGGAAGAAAAAAAATATTAACTGCCACGCCGATTAAAAAACTTGCCCAAGAACGTCGATTAACTGTTTTGCAGCCGCTGAAAATAGCGCGAATAAAGAATAAGATTAAAAAGTTAAGCCCAGATTTAATAATCACAGCGTCTTACGGGCAGATTATTCCGCAGGAGATTTTGGATATCCCAAAGCATAAATGCTTGAATGTTCATCCGTCGCTTCTTCCGAAATATCGCGGATCTTCTCCGATTCAAAGCGCTATTTTAAACGGCGATAAACAGACTGGAGTGTCTATAATGATAATGGACGCAAAAATGGATCATGGCGATATAATCGCGAAAAAAAGATTAAAAATTATTGATCAAAATTATGCGCGGCTGCATGACGAGCTATTTGAACTCGGAGCGGATCTGTTGGTTAAAATCCTGCCGAACTATTTAGCTGGCAATATAAAGGCAAAACCGCAGAACCATAAGAAGGCGGTTTTTACTAAAATTTTGCGGCGCGCCGACGGGCAGATTGACTGGCGCAAAAAAGCGATAGAGATAGAAAGGCAAGTCCGCGCCTTTTATCCTTGGCCGGGCAGCTGGTCTTTTTTATCCGGCAATAAAAAATTAAAAATTATTCAAGTTTCTTTGTTAAAAACCGCTGGCGCGAATAAAAATGCCGGCGAAATATTCTTAACAGAAGATAAAAAAATGGGCGTTTTTTGCGGGTATGGAAGTTTGATTTTGGAAAAAGTCCAGTTAGAGGGAAAAAAAGAGATGAACGGCGAGGAATTTATAAGAGGGAATAAAATTGATAAATTATTATGAATTTTAATAAAGAACAGCAGGAGATTATTGATAATATATTCGGCGCTTATTTAGTGTCGGCTCCGGTCGGAACGGGAAAAACAACGGTTTTAATAGAAAGAGTTATAAAAGCTTTAGAATCTGGAATTAAACCGGAAGAGATATTATGCCTTACTTTTACGAACCGTTCCTCGGAAGAGATATCGCAAAGAATAAAAAAAAGGATTAAGAGCAGGGATATAATTAATAATTTAACAATAACCACTTTTCACGGATTTTGCGCATATTTTGTGAAAGCTGAAGCAAAAAGAATCGGAGTAAATTCAGATTTTGTTATTTTTGACGAAATCGAGCAAATGGAAATAATGAATAATATTCTAGCAGACTATGATTATCAGAGTTTTGCGCGCGGAACTCAAAGCGCTCGCTATGAAATTTTAGATTTGATAAAGCAGATCTACGAATATCGGCTTAATAATTTAAGGAAGCGGCTGGGGCATAAAATTGAGGATATAAAAATCAGCAAAACACTGATTAAGATTAGTGAAAAATATTTTAGCGCTTTAAAAAATCAAAACGCTCTTGATTTCAACGAGTTGGTAATCCTAACGATTAAAGGGCTGTATTTAGATAAAAAATTAAGAAACAGATGGGCGCGAAGATATAAATTTATCCAGCTTGACGAGTTTCAAGATACGCATATTTCGGAATATTTAGTTGTCAAGGAATTAGCGAAAAAGCATAAAAACATATCTTTTATAGGCGACTTAGATCAGACAATCTATGGATGGCGAGGCTCTGAGCCGCATAAAATCGCTAAAATTTTTAAAGCTCATTTTGCTCCAGTCAAAGAAATGCGCTTAAAAGTAAATTATCGCTTTAATCAAAATACGCTTGACGCCATTAAGTCTTTTTTAAAAAGTTTTAACAGCGCGCAGACAGAAGAGATGATAAGCGGCGAGCCAAAGGCGGAAAAGAGCGAGCAATGCATTGATGTTTTTGGCGGAACTAATTTTAACGAAGAGATAAGCTGGATAATTCATAATATTAAAAAAATACAAGATGATAACTCCAGCGCAAAAATAGCGATTTTAAGCCGCGCTAATTATTTAATTAGCAATGTCGCGGATATTTTTACGCAAAAAAAAATTGCCCACATTACTGTTGACAAATATAATTTTTTCCGCCGCCAGGAGATTAAAGATATTTACGCTTATCTAAAAATTATTTTTAATAAATTTGATTTAAGAAGCGCTTATAGGCTGATTTTGCGTCCATCAAGAAATATCGGCTCGGAAACTATGAAAACCATCATAGAACAAGGAAATAGGGTTGGCTTGAAAGTTTCTGATTTTCTTAATTTTAAAAATTACAATTTTTCCGAGCCGTTTTCTAATTTAACAGACAGATGGAATAGGGGGCGGATTATTGTTTTAGACACTGAAACAACAGGAATTGATGTTTTAAAAGATGAAATTATCCAAATTTACGCCATTGAATTGATTAACGGCAAGCTTTGCAAGGATTTTCATTTTTATCTTAAAAGCAGCCTGCCTGTCGGCAATTCCTATGAAATTCACGGAATTACTGATGAATTTTTGCAAAAGAGCGGAAGGGATTCAAAAGAAGTTTTAAAAGAATTGAAAGAATTTATCAATGGAGACATTGTTGTGGGGCATAACATTAATTTTGATCTTTCAATGATTTCGGAAAATTCAAAACGGAAAGAGATAAATTTTGAATTTAAAGAATATTACGACACGCTTGACCTTTCAAGGCGCTTGATTATTTCTGAAAATTATAAGCTCACAACTTTGGCTGAATTATTAAAATTAAGAGAGGCGACCCATGACGCAAAAGACGATGTTCTGGCAACAGCGGAACTTTTAGCCGTTTTAGTTAAAAAATTAGAAGCGGGGCAAGAGCAGAGAATAGAGCTTTTTAAAAAATTTTCCAAAAAGTTTGTTCAATTAAGCGCTTTAATAAATTCATGGGAGAAAAAAGCGCGGGAAGAGCGTCCGACAAAGTTTTTAAACCGCGTCTGGGAAGAATCAGGACTGAAAAAATTCTATGAACAAGAAGTTGAAAAAGATAAAAGAGCAAAGTCAATAGATACGCTTATTAAGGTTTTTAAACAGAAAGATAATACTGATAAGCCGCCAGAGACGGTTTTAAGAGAATTGATAAATTTCGGATCATTAAATCGCGACATTGATTTTTTAGGATTAGACAAAGGCAAAATTCCGATTGTGACAGCGCATCAGGTGAAAGGGCTTGAGTTTGATTTTGTTTTTATTATCGGCGTGAACGAACATAAGTTTCCGATTTATAAAGCCGATTTAGAAGAGGAAAAACGGCTATTCTATGTAGCGATGACGCGGGCGAAAGAGAAAATTTTTCTTTCTTACAGCAATTTTGACAACAGCGGCAAAGCAATAAACAGAAGCTGTTTTATAGATTTTATTGATAGAAAATATTTGAATATTGTAGAATAAGAGTGTTGAGTTTAACGATTATTTCACGGGGTTTTATATTATTTTATTGCATTTATTATTTTTTAAATCTAAATATAGTTAGTTATCTGTATTATCTAACAATAATCAACGAGCAAGAAAATAGCCTGCTGAAGAGTTTTACCTCGACAACAGGCTATAAATTAATTTCTGAAATCATTTAAAATCCCTCTATCTATTCGCATACAGTTTGTGTGGCTTAATTTAGCCGCAAAATTTCCAGATTAGGTCAGCCCAACTCTCTATAAATATTTTAGTTAGTACCACCGAAGTTAGCCACAAAAATCGCCAGATCAGCGCCGTTTTATTTTTGTTTAGGCATAGGCGATTTCATAATAAATTTCATCGTCATGCCATCTTCTATTGATGGCAGAGTGCGTCCCCCAGATGCTATCCAGAAGTGTGATAAGAATTATGCCGCCGGCAACCACTAAAAGTGTGGCAACTACAACCTGACCGACCAGAAGACCGGTTCCAACTGCCGCAAGTGAGGTACCTGACAGTTGAACTGCCACATAGTACCCCGCGTAAGCTTTGGTTCCGGCCGTAATGGTTATTGCCGCGGTTGCCGATATGAGATCGCCGGTCTCCCACACTTTTATTGCAGTTTTCACAACTGTCGAGACCTCATTGTCTATGGGTTCGGTCGTGTAGCCGCCATTTATTCCCCCCTCGATTTGAAAAGCGAGTGAAGAAAAATCAGGAGTAGCCACCAACCATCCCCAACCATCCCAAAGCTCTATTTTAATTTTTTGCGCAGGGATTACAACTGTATATCCCTGCTCCACATAAGCTTTTATTAAGTTTTTTATACTCTTGTCTGCTATGTTAGTCTCATCAAACTCAATTTTTGAGAGACTTGTCTCAAGAGCCTCCCTGTTGTCCAGAACAATAATTGGTACACCCCTTTTTGACGCTTCCGCGATTATTTTTACTGTTGAGACTGCCTTTATTTTTGGGAACATCGCTTCTATCGTTAGATGTTCGAGATTGCTTCCGATGGAGCCTGCTGTGATCATCCAGTGCTTGATCACCTCTTCTTTATGATCATCTACTGTCATATTTAACTGCACTGGGCTAGCAGTAAAAATAGGTATATCAATTTCCCTTCCTCCATCCTTGGAAATTGAGAAAAATCCGAAAGCCGCCTCAGTTATCCAGTCAACCTTGGCTGATTTTGAAAAATCGTTGACGAACTTTCTGTACAGATTAAAATAAGTTTTATTCATCAAATTTGTTTCTTTGTCTTGAATATAGTCTGGCGCTGGTTCATTGCCACTAAGGCCAAGACTGGCAATCTCTTCCTTTAACTCATTAGCCTGCCTCTTGAGTTCTTCAGGAGAGATTCTTTGCATGTGTGAGCCAAGGCTGTAGCGGCTTCTCACAACCAATTCCTTGCTGATATATTTCCATCCTCGCCCGGTCCAAGGATGTAAAAACCCAACCTTAACGGTGTTTTCAGTCGTGGTTCCGATTACTGCAACCTCACTGTCTATGCGAAATACAGGCGCGTTGTTTTCATCATAGACTATGGAAAGATTTTTGCCGGAAAGGTCGGAAGTGCTCATTGTGAGTTCTTCGCCGCCAGGCATTATAATTTTTATTTTTGCCTTTACATCTTCTGGTAAAAAGGCAAATTCCTCTGTCGGCACCAAGATATTTGGCGGTCCTTCGTATAACTCGGGGAGAGTTAATGCGCTAATCAATCGAGATAGATAAGATAGGTATTTTTCCCATCTTTTGATCCCTTTCTTTATTCTCCGTTTTTTAAAATAAGAAAAAAAATTTCCGGAGATCGCGTCTCTCTTTTTTTTAAGATACTCTATTGTTTCTTTACAATAAAATATTGCGAAAATATAAGCGTTGAAGAGTTTGATAATTTTTTCATACTCAGTTTTATTTATCTGTTTTATTTTTTGAGTCCTCAATAAATCCTCCATTGTTAGGCCCTCTGCAACATCAACCGTATGATCAAGTTGGGCTTGCAAGGCCTCGTTTACTGAAGCGGTGTCAATCAACAAAGAATCACCTATTTGTTGTACTGAGTCAATAAGATCCTGAGCAATTTCTTCATTGCTCGTATCTACCTTCTTTTCCGTATATTCATGGATCTTATAGGAAGGATCCAACAATGTCCATTTCCCTTCCCCATAAATGTTGAACACATTAACCCCAATATGTTTAAATAATAATTTATCTTGGCTAACATATTCTATGTCATTATATCTTTTCCAAATCACATTAGCTGCCGCATAAGGAGTGTTCCCCCCTGTCCAATTCATAAGCTTTTCTTCTGAGAGTTCAGCCCACCCCCTGGCATATCTGGTATGAAGTCCCGCTGCCCTTAATAGCGCTATTAATAAGGAACATTGATCGTATTGATTCCCTTCCATCTTTTCAAGCGCTCCAACGGATCCTCCGCGGGATCCATGATAAAAATCGATTTTAATATTATTATGAACCCAATAAAAAATTTTCAATGGGTCGTATTTTAATTCTTCGACCAATGCTTCTATCTCAGGAGTGATGACAACAGTGTCATCCACTCCTATATCTGCTTCGCTCGGAGGCGCAGGATCAAATCCAGATTCCGATATAAGCATAGTGGACATCGCGGAAAAAGATTTAATAGAATTTTTAAAAGAACCCCGCCGCTCGTCCATTCGCCAAGCAAGCGGATCGTTAGGATTAAGCGATCCCGCTCCCGTCGGAAACCACATTTCATCGGTTTCACGATTAATAGATGCCTCTACTAATGTTGCAATCCCTGGACATGCAAGGACAAAAAACAATATTGTCGTCCAAGAGGCAATCTCCTTTTTTCTGCCGTTAATTTTTCTAAAAAATAGTCTAATCTTCTTTTTCATGATAATCCCCTTTTCTTTTTTTTGCTTTGCAAACCATTTTGCAAAGCGGTTTTGTTTTTTTGTTAAAATTTTCAGATTGTCAAAGGTCTATTAAAAATTCATCGTATCACCTCCCTTTTTGTTTTTTGAATTTCAGTCTTTAATTTTTAATCTTGTTTTATGTTTACTCCTTAAATTTAAATATGTCAAGACTTTTTTGCGCAAAAGAAAAACTTTGGCAACTTTTTAAAAATCGCCAAAGTTTTGAAATAAATTGAAAAATATTTATGCAAATCTATTTATATTTTCTATCTCTGGATCTTCTTCACCCGGTTTTCTCTTTCTCCCAAATAACATAAGATCCTCAAGATCTTTTATTGTTTCATCTTTTTCATCTTCTTTTTCAATTAGCGCTAATCTTATAGTAATTTTCCACCCTTCAAATTTTTCAGTTAGTTTTTTCTTTAGTTCCAGCCCCTCTTTTTCAAAGGAAGATTTTTCAGTTTTTATTTTAACTTTAATTTCTTTCCCCCCCTCGTTTATTTTGAGGGATAAAATTTCAATAGCGGATAGATTCCTGATAATATCCTCTATATCCCTTGATTTATCAGGCGTTTTAGGATCGTCTATGCTCTTGTTTGGTTCTTCGAACATAACTATTGTTGTTAAAATATCAAATAATTTATTCATTTTTTGTTTCTCCTTTTTTGTTTTTGTTTTTTAAAATTTTTTCAAGTAAAATTGTCAAGGAACCAACCTTGCCTCCTTTTTATTTTGTCTTATTTTTACTACATAAATATAAATATGTCAATGCTTTTTTTATTTCTTTCTCAAAGCGTTAATCGGATCAAGTTTTGCCGCTTTTCTTGCCGGATAGACGCCGAATGATATTCCGAAGACAGCAGAAAATACAATAGCGGTTACAAAAGCCCTAATAGGTATTTTAAACTCCCAGTCAAGTCCGAATGAATTAGCACCGACTGATATTAAAAATGAAATAATAATTCCAAAAATAATTCCGATAACGCCGCCGATAATAGTTATTAAAACGGATTCAAATAAAAATTGAGACATTATATCCGAGTATTTCGCTCCGACCGCTTTTCGCAATCCGATTTCAGGCGTCCGTTCACTAACAATAACATACATAATATTCATAATTCCGACCCCTCCGACAACTAAAGAAATAGCGACAATAGCCAATAATAAAAGAGTGATAGCGCCAGTCACTGTCCCCATAATTTCCATTGATTCTGTCATAGAAATTACGCGAAAATCATCTTTTGGCGCGCCCATCCAATCCGTGAGCTGCTCTTGGTGCGGAAGATCATGGTTTTCCCTCAAAAGATAGCGTATCTGTTCCTGCGTGTCGCTGATTAAATCTGTATTTTCAACTTGATGCATCATAAACAGAACATGGTCTATACCCATTATTTTTTTTTGCAAAGTTCTGATTGGAATATAAACAAAATCGTCAAAATCAAAAGTCATTATAGCGCCTCTTTCTTCAAGCACGCCTATTACTCTGTATTTTTTGCCGCGAATTTTAATAAATTTTCCAATAGGATCAGAATTGCCGAACAGCTTATCTTTTATCTTAAATCCCAAAACAGCGACTTGCGATAAGGACTTATCTTCAGTGTTAGTAAAAAATCGCCCTTGGCCTATTTCGCTTTGGTCAATATTAATAAAATCAGCCGTTGATCCGAACAGAAGGCCTTTGCGCAGTTCGCTTCCATAAGAAATTTGCTCTTGTCCCATAATTCCGGCATAGCTTCGTTTTATGTTTGGCAGCCTGTTTATGTCATCCATATCATCCAGCGTCAGTGTGGTAATCTGGACGCCCATAGTTAAATTTACGCCAGACTGCATTTCTCCGCCGCCGCCTTTTTTAGAAGTTGGAACTTTAATCTCGGTTTCAATCATATCAGATCCGCCGAATGATTCAATCTGACCGACCACCAGCCCGCTTATGCCTTCTCCGGCGGAAAATACTATAATAACGCTTGTAATTCCGATTACTATGCCTAAAACAGACAGCGCGGTCCTGATTTTATTTGCCGCCATCGCAGCAATAGCGGTTTTAGCCGTAGAAATAATAGACATATTTTTTAGTTTTATTGACTTTACGGTTTTTTAAAATACTTATAAATTAAGGATTTTAATTGTGTTAATAAAATATTGTAAATTACAAATCCAAAATTATAAATTCCTTTGAATTACAAAATAGGTTAAAATGACAAAAAAAAGACATTTCGTAATTCAAAGTAATTTTAAATTTATTTGTGATTTGGTGATTTGAATTTGTAATTTTATTTATAAATTATATTTATGTTTCGTAAAATTATTATGAAGTCAAGAATTTTATTAATATTTTTCTGACAATCGCTGGATCTGCCTTGCCTTTTGTCTCTCTCATCGCTTGTCCGATTAAAAATTGAATTACGCTGGTTTTGCCGTTTTTATACTGTTTGACAATTTTTGGATTTTCGCTGATGATTTTTTCAATAATTTTATTTAAGGCGGATTCGTCCTGTATTTGCTCAAAATCTCCGCTGTCAAGAATATCAGAAGGATCTTTGCCTTGTTTAAGCATTATGTCTAAAATTTTTACTCCAGTGGAAGAGTTGATTCTGTTTTGAAAAATAAGCGCGAGGAATTCAGCGAAATTTTCTGGCGTAATTTTTATCTTTGAAATATCGCTGTTTTCCGCTTTTATAATTCCGCTCAATTTATTGATAATCCATGTAGAGACCAGTTTGATTATTTTTTCGCGATGCGTTTCCCAAATTTCGCTTTGGGTTTTTTTAGAGAATTCAGAAATAACTTTTTCAATATAATCTGCCAAATTTTCATCAATCACAATAAAATCCGCGTCAATTTTGCTAAATCCATATTCTGTTATGAACCTTTTTGCTTTCGCCTGCGGAAGTTCTGGAATTTTTTTGCGCGCTTTCTCTTTTAATTCAGTTAAAATTAGCGGCGGCAGATCCGGTTCTGGAAAGTAGCGGTAATCATGCGCGGACTCTTTTTCGCGTTGATGATAGGTTTTTCCGCTGCTATCGTTCCAGCCGCGCGTCTCCTGGATTAGTCTTCCGCCTTCGTTTAATACTTTTGTCTGTCGCTTTATTTCATAATTAACAGCCCGTTCCATTGCTTTAAAAGAGTTGATATTTTTTAATTCAATTTTTGGGTTTAATTTATAATCGCCAAGCGGTTTAATTTCGCCGTTTGATTTTTTCCATCTGCCTTTTTCTTGAAGCGAAATATTAGCTTCGCAGCGCATTTGCCCTTTTTCCATATTCGCGTCTGAAACATTCAGATAGCGGAGAATTTTTTGGTATTCTTGGCAGAAATTTTTAGCGTCTTCCGCGTTTGTAATATCAGGCGCTGTGACAAGTTCCATTAAAGGCGTTCCTGCGCGGTTGCAGTCCACCAAGCTGTAATTCGCGTTTTGAGGATGCAGCAGCTTGCCGGTATCTTCCTCTAAATGAATTCTTATAATTTTAATTTTTTTTCCGTTTATCTCCAAATATCCGTTTAGCGATATCGGCAGATCGTACTGTGAAATCTGGTATCCTTTTGGCAGGTCTGGGTAAAAATAATTTTTTCTGTCAAATTTAGTGAAATCGGCGATTTCACAGTTAACGGCCATTCCTGTTAAAATCGTCCATTCAACCGCCTGTTTATTAATTACAGGCAATGTTCCGGGATGCCCGACGCAGACTTCGCAGATAGTGGTGTTCGGCTTTTTGTCTTCTCCGTCGTTAGCGCAAGAGCAGAACATTTTAGATTTTGTTTTCAACTGGGCATGGATCTCCATCCCGATAATAATGTCGTATTGCATAGAGTTAAATGTATTTTTATTAGTTTAGTTTTTTTATGATATTTTATTTTTAACTATTATTCCATTCTTCTTCTGCTTTTTTTCTTTTTCTTTCTTCCTTTTCTTCTAAATACTCGTCACTTTCTAAATATTCTATCATTTTATCAAATTCTTTGTGAACGGATTTTTTAATTAGTTTCTTAACTGTTTCTAGTATTGCTCGTTCTCTCTGCCATATAGTCCAAAATATTATTAATATAACTCCAAATATTGCTATTGTCATAAGTTTATTTTTTTAAATAGTATTAATTATTTCGCACCGTAACGGTCTCGGGCATTAATCGCTACGAACGAATTTTTGTTATTTAATCTATCAAAAATAATTTTCAACCGCGAATTTGAATTGTTCAATAAAAAGTTGTTTAAAATAAGAGATATTATTCTGTTCATAAAATAGAATAGTCGCTTTTTTATATTCCGCCACATCTATGCTTCTATAAGAAAGAGGGCAATAATCATGGGCTAACAACAAAGCGTTTCCCATTAATCTTGCTGTTCTTTTGTTTCCATCTTCAAATGGCTGAATATATGAAATTAAAAGAATCGCTATCATTGATTTTATTAGAGGATGAATTTTTTTTTTGTTAATAAAATTATTCATATTTTCTAATGCCTCCTTTATTTGAAACTCATTATCAAGCGGACTGTATTTTGTTCCTATAATTCTAACTAATTGCTTGCGGATATTTCGTTTTATATTTAAATCTCCTATGACTAAGCTGTGCACATTTTCTATTTTTGAAACATTAATATTTTTAAAAATATTTTTTTTATGCAGAATATATTCCAAGGCTTTTTTGTGGTTTAATATCATAATAGCCTCTTGCTCGGTATGTCCGCTCGCCTTGATATTTTCTTTGATTAGTATCTCTGTATCTAATAGGGAATAAGTATTCCCTTCAATTTTTGATGATTTCCAACTTAATTCAATAGTTAATCTTTCAATTTCCTTCTTCATAATAACTGGAGAGAGATCGCTTATTCTTCGTTTATAATTATTGTTTAATTTCTCTAAATTGATAATCTCTTTTTTTGAAAAAAGATTGTCAGGCAGAATGTTGAAAATATCAAAATTAAAATTTT
>JAGLTA010000059.1 GCA_023135505.1 Candidatus Parcubacteria bacterium
GGGAAACATAATTTCAAATTTTTTTTAAAACTATATTCCCTGCTCTCACTTCTTCCCTTTTTCAAATCCAATCAACCAACTATCAATCTAGTAATAACTCTTAAGGAGTTTGGTTGAGAGAGGAATTTTTTTGTTGTTGGAGATTTTATTTTTTTGTTTTGTTGAGATTTTTTTTGTGAGAGTGGGAAACATAATTTCAAATTTTTTTTAAAACTATATTCCCTGCTCTCACTTTTTTATTCTCTTTTAAATATCCAACTATTCCTCTCTCAATCTTGCAATAACTATAACATATTAAAAAAATATGTCAAGCCCCTGTGCTTATTGGTCTTTCTTGTTCTTTTAAAAACATTAAATATCTGTTTTTTTTTGAAAAAATATTTATAGTTATCCACAGAGTAATCTCTATTAAAATTATTCTTTATCCGTTTTGTCGCTATCCGGGCTTGTTTTATTATCTCCTGATTCCCTGCTCTCTTCTTTGGTCTGATAATTTTCATAAGCGAAATAAGCGATCACAAGCAGAAGCAAAATTATCAGCCACCACCATTCGCTCCAAAAATTACTAGCCCCGTCTTCTGAATCAGGACTTGAAGCCGCGCCGGCATTTTCGCCTTCTACTGTTCCCTGCCCTTCTTCATCGTTTTGTTCTTCGTCTTTTATTTCATCTTCTAACGCTAATTCTTCGCCCAAGACAACTACTTCCGCGGCTTGCTCCCCTTCTGCTATAATGCCGCTTTCGCTATCGCTTGGCTGCCCGGCTCTTCCATAAGTTGAGCTGAATAATGAAATTTCCGCCTCTTGATCCGATGTTAAAGAAAATTTCATTTGGCAATAAATTTCGTTTATTTTTTTCTTTGTTGTGATATAAACATAGCCTGTTGAACTATCATGGCTCCAAGGGTTTAAAACATCTTCTAAATATTTTTCCTGAAATCTGGAAACCGCGTCAAAATCAACTTGCTCATAGATGCCGTTTATCTCAAGATTTTCATTTTCAAACTCGTTTAAAAATCGTTCTAATTTTTCAACCTCAACAGGATTATTGCTTTCTCCTAATTTGATGTATTCCAATAAATAATTGCATTCTGCCGGTATTGGCGTTGGAGTTGAAGCAGGTGTTGGCAATGGCGCCGGCTCTTCTCCCGGAATATAAAATACTTCTGTTCCGACTTTTTCTCCAGTTGTTCCGCTTCTGTCAGAGATCGGCCTGAAATAATACGGAATTCCGTCTGTTAGCCCAGTAATCACGACACTATGCTCTGTTGTCATACTTGTTGATTCTTCATTGACAGAATCGTATCCATATTCTGGAACTGAACCAAGGGCTGAAATTGAATTGTCTCCGTAAGCAACCTGTCTTGTTGTTTCAATGTTGGTTGTCCAAGTTACCAAAGCTTCGCCGCTGCCAAGATAGGAAACTTTTTCATTTGTTATCACTATTGATTTCGGTGTCACGCTTCCGCCTCCGCCTCCGCCGCCTCCGCAGGATCCGCAGTCTTGCGAACAAGTTGAGCAGGTTTCGCCAATACTAGAATCACAAATTCCATCGCCGCAATAAGAGGATGGCGTATTGCTTTCATCATCGTCATTTGGATCATAAGTATTTGTATTGCTTGCATCTCCATCTGTATGGCATCCTGGGTCGTCCGCGTCAATTAAACCGTCTCCGTCGTTGTCTTTTTCATCTGAACATTCATAAACAGATGTTGGTCCAGCATAATAATTTCCAAAAATTACTATTTCGGCTGAGGTTGCTGTTGATATTGTCGTTGTCGCCGTTGTCGTTGAAGTTGTCTGCGCCCAGTCTGTTTGCTGAATCTCTTTAACCCAATAATCGCCTATGGCTAAATTTTCAAAAGAATAATGCCCAAGCGTTGTGGTCGCGGTTGTGGTCGCGGCGGTTGTTGCTGTGGCTATGCTTGTAGTTGCGTTTGCGTCATCGTATAATTCAATTATCCATCCGCCAAGTTTTATTTCGCTATCGTCAGCGCCGTTATTATTTTCGTCGTTGAATTTGTATCCATAAATTGATTCAATCTGGCAAGTTGAACTGCATCCATCGCCGTCTTTAATATTTCCATCATCGCATCGTTCGCTGTCCTCTTTAATATTATTCCCGCATTCTGGACTAATTCCGCAATAATTCGGCGCTCCGGGAGTTCCTAATTCTATCGCTCCGTTGTCCCAATTAATTTGAAGCGAAGCAGTGCACCAATCCGATGTTGATGTTCCTGTTCCATAATTATTCTCTCTTGACATTGATTTCTTAACATAATCATCAATCTCTGCTCCATTAAATCCAGCTAAAGGATTGCTACCATCTCCTGCAGTATCAATTAAATCATTACCACAATAAAGTTTTATTTCTAAAGCAGTATTTGACAATACTTTATATCCTAATTCGTCCTGAGTTTCAATATTAATTTTGGAAGTTGTTGCATTATAATAAGAAACTAAATAAAATCCATTCGGCTCTATGCTTGTCATAGTGCTAGTTGGAATAATTGGCGTACTATTATTTAATCTCATTAAATAACAATCGCTTAAATCAATAGTTGAAGTTGTGTTATTTTTCAACTCAATCCATTCGTCAGCGGTTGAAGTAGCGGATCCCATCCACATCAATTCGTTTATAATCACATCGCCTTCGTTAATAGGATTAGTTTCTTCAACAGTAATTTGAACAGTATCAGTTCCTGTCGCATTATCATTGTCCGTAACAGTAAGCATTACATTAAAAGTTCCTGTTGCGTTATATGTATAATCGGTTGTTGTTGCCGTAGTTGTCGCGCTCCCAATTCCATCGCCAAAATCCCATTCGTACAAATCAATCGTTCCGTCAGAATCGCTTGAACCGCTTCCGTCAAAATGAATAGTATCGCCCAAAATAACAGTTGGCGTTGTTGTTGTCGCAACCGCTACTGGCGGCTGGTTAGGTAAATCTGAAACAAATTCAAACACAGCGCATACTGGATAAACGCTGTTAGACGATGCGGAATCTCCAGCATGACGAGCAATAACAGAAGTTGAAGTTGTTGAAACTATAAGATTTCCATTAGACGAACTGCCGCCATTAACATATTCATCATTTATTACATATTTAACATTATCAGCCAAATCACTGCTCGCGCTTGTTGTGGCAATTTCATTATCGCTGCTATCGCGTAAAATGGCGCGCCACTGCTCTTTTTCCTGATTATCTCCGATTCGCGCAGGGTATCCGTCATAAGAAACAAGCGCCACTTCATAAACACCTGCTAAAATATTTGTTGAAGTAGGGCTGGATTCTAATTTAGAAGTTTGGACTAGTTGATCCGATTCTGTAAATCTAACAACTGTTTTTCCCGCGCTTTCATAATCATCGCACAAAGCCATAGCATCCTCAAATAATGGCGCTTCTTCTCCGATAACATTCAAATCCCTTACTACAGTTACATCTTCATCGTTTTGTTCGGTTTCAGCTATAAATCGAATATATCTTCCGATTTTAGAATTAAACGATATTTCCTGCTCTGCCGTGCTTGTTGGGAATACTCCCGTTACAGCATCAACCCAAGTTGTTGTGCTGTTTGAAACATAAAATTTATAGTCTTTAATATTTCCATTTCCGCCATCTGTTCTTGGTAAATATTTAAACCCAGAAATATCATATCTTGCTCCCAAGTCTATCTGTATTTCTTGAGGCATTACCGCGGTGCCCCACACAGAATGCCAAAAGGTGCTTGTAGCAATTGTAGTTGTTGTATCATCATCAAATGCGTATATTCCCGGCTGATCTGCATTTATTATTTCTTCACTGGTTACAAATTCTAACTCCCAAGCATCTCGAGAAATTACATCAGCCGCGCTTGCTGACTGAATCGACATTAAAAGATTAAAAGGTAAAATAACTAATAAGATTAAAAAACTGTTCAAAACTTTCTTTCCCCTCCTTATCAGCCTATTTTTCATAAAATTATAAATTATAAATTAAATTTGAATTATAAAATTATTTTTTTAAAAATTAATTTTAAAGTTTAAAGTTAAATAAAACAGAAAACGATTTTATAATCCAACTTATAATCCAAAAATCGCTATTTTGTTTTTCCTATTTTTAGACAACAAAAACCCCGCTCTTCTGCCTATTTTTAGAGAGTTTTGTCTGTTTTTGTTTGTTTTTAGGTGTTTTTTTCTATTTTTATTTTTGCTTTTTTCCTTCCTTTTATCTGTATTATTCCTTTTTTATCGGAATAACAAAAGAACGACTATTTATATTAACAACACTATATAAAATTTATTTTTTGTCAATAGTTTTTATGGTTTCCCAAAAACATGGAAAAGTTTTGTTGACGCATGATGGATCGTTGATTTTCAAATTTCCTATTTTTGTCCCTAAAATAGCAAAACTCATCGCCATTCTGTGATCGTCATAAGTGTTAATGCTTATTTTACTCAAATCAATATCGCTAAAATCCTTCTTTTCTTCTATCTCAATAAAATCTTTTCCCTCCCTGACTTTTACGCCTAATTTTTTTAATTCAGCCGCTGGCGCGGAAATGCGATCGCATTCTTTTAATCTTAAATTAGCAATTCCTGTAATCAAAGTTTTTCCTGGAATAATCGGAGCGATAGTCATTAAAGTTTGAGCAACATCTGGAATATCTCCCATATCTATCTTTTTTAAACTATTTAATTTTCCGTCTTTTCGTCCGATTATTTTTATTTCGCTATCGCTTAATTCAACTTTCGCGCCTAATTTTTCACAAACTTTATAAAAATTCAGATCTCCTTGAACGCTATTTTTGCCCAAATTTTTCAAAATTATTTCTCCTCCGTGAATTGCAGTTAATGCCATAAAATACGAAGCAGCGGACGCATCGCCTTCAACCATAACTTTCGCTGGCTTATATTTTTGCGGCTGGACAAAAAAGCTTCTGTAATTGCTGTTTTCAACGCTAACGCCGAATTTTTTCATTTCATTGATGGTTATATCAATATACGGCTTGCTTGTTAAATTCCCATCAACTTCAATTTTTAATCCGTTCGGCAACAAAGGCGCAATCTGCAAAAGCGCGGTAAAATATTGGCTGGACACATCGCCTCTCATTCTTATTTTCTCCTTAAAATTTTCTCTTCCGACAATTTCGGCTGGCAAAAATCCGTTTCGTGATTTTATTTCAGCGCCAAGTTCTTTTAAAGAATCTATCAGATATTTATTCGGACGCGCGCGCAAAGATTTATTCCCGTCCATAACTGTTTTTTGTTTTCGCAGCGCCGCTACAGCCAAAAGAAGGCGTGTTGAAACGCCACTGCCGCCTAAATATATATTTTTTTCTCCGCTGGCAAATTCGCTGCCCTGTCCGAAAATTTTCAGACCGTTATTAATTTTTTCAATTCTAATTCCCAATTCTTCCAGCGCTTTTAGCATTCTATCCGCGTCATCGCATTCCGCCGGACGCAAAATTTCGCTTTCGCCATCTGCCAAACTTGCCAAGACAAAATCTCGCAGAGTTATTGATTTGCTACCCGGCAAAAAAATCTCCGCGCTGATTTTATTATCAATTTTTAATACTTTTTTTTGTTCCATTTTTACAATCTTCTTGTTTCGTCCTAATTTAATATCTTTGTGTTATCTTTATCTGTACTTGTATGTACAGTATAATAAAACTAAAATTAGGAGTTAAGATTTTCTTTTTAAGATTTTTACAATCCCCCGCTCAGTATCCACTTCCACTAAATCCACGTCTTTCAAGGCTTTGGTCGCGATTTTCGTTCCGATAATACAGGGTTTATTCATTTCGCGAGCGACAATTGATGTATGAAAAGCGATATCCTATTTCCTATAAATCCAGCATTATTAATAAAAAATTGATTATAAAAACAGCTTATTAATTTTGTCATCAGGATAATAATAGATATTCCTGCCTTGTTTTTTTGATATTAAAAATTTTTGTTTTTCTAATCCTTTTAAATCTTTTATTGCCGATTTAGCGCTAACTTGATAGATGTTCATATGCATTCTTAAAGAAGTTCTTTCTTCTGGGGCTCTATATAAATACTGCAAAAGCTGTATCTGCCTTTCATTGAAATTATATTTTAATCTTGCTTTTTTATTCATCTGCAAATTGCTCTTTTGCTCTTTTTCTAAATATTCTTCAAATTCTTTTACCGCTAATCTGATTTTTCTAATATTATAATCAATAAAATAGGTTAAATCATTGTCGTCCTGCTCGCTATACACATACGACATAGTATATTGTTTCGGAGATTTTTTTATAATCTTTGATATCGGCAGATAAGCAAACGCCCAATAATTATTTTTCAGCAAATACCAATAGAAAAAAAGCCGCGCTAATCTTCCGTTCCCGTCTGTAAATGGATGCAGATATCCGATCCAAAAATGCAACATAATCGCTTTAACAACAGGATGGATAAAATTATCGCTTTCCAATTCATCGTTAGCGAATAAAACCAGCCTTTTTAACTCTTTTTTTACAAAACTGATATTTGGCGCCTCATGATATATCTTTCCATTTATAGGATCTATTACAGAAATACCACCTGCTCGCAAACAAGGAATTTTTCCTTCATCAGTAAGTGTATCTTTTGTTATCATTTTATGCAATTCCAGCAATAAATCCATATTCATTGATCTATTTTTATATTCATTCTCTATTGATTGCATTGTTAAATAATTATTTAAAATCATCTGTTCAGATTCATTTTTCGGTTTTCTATTTTCCCGCAAAAATTTTTTCGCGACTTTTCTAGTTGTTGCCGCTCCTTCTAACTGCGAAGACGCGATGGCCTCTTCCATAATTCCATTAGAGATTAACTTTTGCTTATTGTTTTTATCAATATCTTTTTTTGAAGAAAACAATTTACCGCCTGTATTCATATCAATATTATGAAAAAATTCCTCAAATTTTGATAACTTAATCCATCTAAAAATATTATTTTTATCATCTAATATAGGTGTTTTTTTGCTTCGAATATCCCTTAATATTTTAACCATTACCCAAAGTTTTTCCTTTTTGATATTTTTTGGAATTAATTCTTTATATTGAAACTTATCCCAATATAAATATTCTGGATTAGAAGATTTCTCGTCAAAATTCAAAGGTTCTTTATTAAAATCATCTTTTCGAAGAACATCCATCATTTCGTTTAAATCTGACTTTAAATCTATTTTTTTTGTTAAAGGTTTTTTTAATTTAAAAAACATAGTTTATATTTAATTTTTTAAAATAGTTGGACTTCCACTAATACTCCAACTATTATACAACCTTTTTAAAAAATTGCAAATTTATATGAAAACTATTTTCTCTTCCATAAATCCAGCATAACCAGCGCGGACAGTGCTTCGGCTACTGGCGGAACCCTGATTACTATGCACGGATCGTGCCGTCCGCTTATTGTTATTTTTTCATTTTTTAGCGTTTTAATATTTACCGTGTCTTGCTCAATTCCGATTGACGCAGTCGGCTTTATTGCCAGCCGAAAAATAACAGGCATTGAATTTGTAATTCCGCCTAAAATCCCGCCTGAATTATTTGTTTTTGTCTTAATATTTCTATTTTTGTTAATATAAAAAGGGTCGTTATGCTCGCTCCCGCGCATCGCAACTGCATGAAAACCAGCCCCGAATTCAATACCCTTAACCGCAGGGATTGAAAACATAGCGTGAGACAAAACGCTCTCTGCTGAATTAAACAGCGGTTCGCCCAGACCGACAGGCAATCCATTGATTACGCATTCAACAATTCCGCCAATAGAATCCTTTTTGCTTTTCGCCATTTCTATCTCCTGAACCATCTTTTCCGCAATCGTTTTGTCTGGGCATCTTACTAAATTAGAATAAGCGTTTTTCTTGATTTCAGAAAAATTCAACTCTTTTTTTAACGCGACTTTTCCAACCTGTTTTGTATAAGCGCAAATCTCAACGCCTCTCTCTTTTAAAATTTTCTTCGCAATCGCGCCTGCGGCAACCATGCAGGCGGTCATCCTGCCTGACGCGAAACCGCCGCCTCGATAATCAAAAACGCTGGCGTATTTTGCCCGCGCTGTAAAATCCGCGTGTCCAGGGCGCGGAGTTAATCTTATATTTTCGTACGATTTTGAATGCGTGCTCATGTTAAAAATTTCTATTCTGATTTTTCCACCGGTTGTTTTTCCATTTTCAATTCCGCTGATAATATGTATTTCATCGGCTTCCTGCCGCGCGGTTGACAGTCCGCTCACGCTTCTTCTTTTATCAGCTTCGTCTTGTATCTCCTTTTTGCTAATTTTAACATCTTTGGGAATTCCATCAAGAAAAAATCCAATCTTTTTTCCATGCGAATCTCCGAAAATTGACAATTTGATTCTTTCTCCAAACGGCGCTGAAAGCGGCATCGGATTTGCTCCTGATTTTCTTAAATCGTCAAAAAATTCAGGGTCGTCTTTTTTGTCTTGAACAGGATTCTTAATAATTACCTCTTTGCTGTTTTTTTCTAATATTATTTTTATTTCCGACATAGTAAGGTTTATAAATTAAAATTTGATATTTTTTCAAAAACAAGGCAGAAAAAAGTTTTTTGCGGGGATATGAATATGTTATTATATTATATACATATCCCCGAACATCGTTAGACGCGTTCGTCGTAATCACAATCTTCATTATCGCAACTGCGATATTTACAAAATCCTCCGCCTCAGCAAGGATATTCATACGTTACTATATTGCCGCCGCACGAACACTTTTCGTCCGTTATAACTACATTACGCGCGCCACTTCTTTCGTAATCTTTCATTTTTATTCCTCCTTTTTATAAGTTAAAAAATTGCCTATAAAAAAACATTTTAATATTCCCCTCTTT
>JAGLTA010000006.1 GCA_023135505.1 Candidatus Parcubacteria bacterium
ACTCTCTAACTCTCACACTCTTACACTCTCTAACTCTCACACTAATCTAAAATCTATAAACCCAAATTTTGGAAAAATCGCTTATCTCGTCAAAGTAAATCAATTCTGAATTATTTATTATATAATTTATTTCATCTTGCGGAATGCGATTATCAATAGACATAAAATCAAAAACAATATAACCGCTATTATTTTTCATTATCTGCCTTAACTCATCTAAATCATCAATAACTTTCGCCCCGACATAATGCTCCCTGTCATTTTTTATAGAACTAACATTATTTTCAATGCCTATATAACTATATTTCAACCAATAGCCAGCCCTGTCTAAAAATATTTTGTTAAAATGCGGATGCGATGAAATTACTATTTCGTCATTTTGCAGGCTATTTTTTATAACCGCGTAAGCTGAATTAAAATCAGGCTGAGGCGTATAAGCGTAATGCGGCCGCTGTCCAAGCTTGGCAGGATTATCAGATTCAAGCAGATAAAAAGATTGGGGGAAGATCGCGCCGTTGCTTATGAGAAAGATTGAAATTATCGCAAAAATAAAAATGAACTTCAAGGGATTATGCCTTATTTTTTTATAAATGTCAATAATGCCGACAGAAGCCAAGATATAAAAAGCAGGCGTGATATGGAAAAGATAGCGGTAATGCACGATATTGGTCAAAAAAGACAAGACTGTTAAATAAGCCAAAACAGGCAAAATTAAAAAATAAGCCTTATTTTTTTCTTTAAAATTGAAAATAGCGAAAATGCTGAAAATAATCAAAAGCCAATAATTTTTTAAATAAAAGCTTAAATAATACGGCAGATTATAGTTAAAAGATATTTTTTTACAAAAAGCGAAAATAAAATTAGTATTAAAAGCGTATTTCATCAATAAAGCCAGCGCGATAAAAAATATTATACCCAAAGCGATATTTTTTATAAACTTTATTAAATTTTTCTTTTTATCTATCGCGTAATCAATAATTATCCAAAAAAGCGCTATAATCGGCAAGAGAAGCGCTATTTTATGCGTTAGTATAGCTAATACGGCTGTTAAAGCCGCGAGCGATAAGTTGGCAGCCTTGTTTTTTTTGCCATAGAAAAATTTGTAAAAGAAAAATAAAGACAGCCAAAAAAATAGCGCAAAAAGAGTATACCAGCGCGCCTGCCGCGACCAAGCAATCTGCCAATAAGAAAAAGATATAAAAAAAGAAGACAGAAGCGCTATATTTGCGTTAAATAAATTTTTAACAATTAAAAAAATAATTAAAATAAACAAAATTCCGGCAACAGCGGAAAATAGGCGGAAAGAAAAAGCGTTTTTACCGAATATCTTTGCTATAAATTCAGTCGGATAGCAATAAATCGGACAAAAATAAATTTTTCCAGAATCTAAAATCGCGGAAAAATTTTTATGCCCGTTTTCAATGCCTGAAATAACAGCGTTTACAGTATAGCCTTCGTCCATCCAGTACGGCTGGCTTGACAATTTATATAACCTTAAAAAACCTCCAAGTGTTACAAAAAGAGCAATCAAGATAATAATTGTATAATTTTTTTTGCTCATATTTTAACTTTAACAAAAGTATTGACAAATTAAAAGGGGCATGGTATATTTTATTACAGAATATACCATATAATATCATAAGCGTATAATATAATTTTTAATTTAAATTTTAAACTAAAAAAGTATGAATTTGTTAAAAAAATCATCTTATTTTAAAACAATCGCCTTAACAGGGCTTGTTTTTGTTTTTTCCTTGTTCGGATTTACGGCCGCTTTCGGCTACGGTGGTGGAGGCGGAAGACCGCCAATAGTTCAAGATATAACAGCTGTTAATTATCCATTAACGCTTGCGGCAGGACAGACAGGAGATGCTATCAGTAATTTTGGCCAACGGACAGCCACTTTGCATGTTCCCGGAGACGCTATTGATCAAAAAACCACTTTTAAAATTCAAATGAGCGCGGCAAACGCTAATCAAAGGCCGGCAGGCGAAGCTTACATAATCGCCAATAAAGTTTTTTCAATTACCGCGACAAGCATAAATAATAATTCTGTAACTGATTTTAATGAAGATTTAACAATAACTATTGCATTGCCTGATATGCCCGGGAATATTTCAAATGTAAAAGTTTATTATCTTAATAGTGAAGCAGGCGAATGGATTTTGATTCCAGGCGCAAGCATTGATCCGGCAACAGGCATTGCCAGTTTCAGCGCAAACCATCTATCTGTTTTTTCAATAATTGACGGCGTTGAAGACCCAATGTTGATAGCCAAAGAACCGAAAAAAACTAAAACAAACAATTCTGGAAAAGTAGAAGTTTTAGGCGTAGAGCATTATGCTGACGGAGTTTTAATTCGCGCTAAAAACAAAAAAATTTATGTAATCAAAGATGGAGCCAAACAGCACATTTTCAGTATGAATGAATTAAGGGAATATGCAGGACAGCCGATTTTTGATGTAGATGATGAGACCTTGGAACAATACGGCAAAACAGCGGAAGAAGGCGCTAAAGAATATGGAAATGGAAATTTGCTTCGCGCTAAAAACAGAAAAATTTATGTAATCAAAGATGGAACCAAACAGCATATTTGCAATATGCAAGAACTAAGAAAATACGCAGGACAGGCGATTTTTGATGTAGATGATGAAACATTAGAACAATACGGAGTTGAAGTATTAGGCGCGGAAGGATATGGCGACGGGGCTTTAATCCGATGTAATAAAGATATGAAAATTTATGTCATTAAAGACGGCGTTAAACAGCATATTTGCAACATGAATGAATTAAGAAAATACGCAGGACAGCCGATTAACGATGTTGATGATAGCGTTTTAGAGCAATATTAAGCGGGAAATTAAAATATAAGAAAAAAAGCGGCTTAAGTAGCCGCTTTTTTTGACACTTAAAAAAGATTTTGTTAAATTTAGCAAAATCTTTTATGCGGTTTAATTTTATTTATTTTGCTATTTTTATTTATTTTTTATATAATGGAGATAGTCTATAAAGTCGAAAGTTTATAAAGTCGAAGGTTTATAAAGTAGAAAGTAAAAAATGAGAAGAAAAAGAAGGAAAAAAAATATAATAAGAGAAGAGCAAGATTTTTCGCTTAAATCCGAAACCAAAAAAGGCGTGCTTATCGTTATCGTTTTTGCTTTGGCGGTTTTATCGCTGCTGAGTTTTTTTCACGCCGCCGGGCGTTTTGGATTTTGGCTTGAAAAAATTTTAAAAAATTTTTTCGGACT
>JAGLTA010000060.1 GCA_023135505.1 Candidatus Parcubacteria bacterium
ATTTTTTTGATTTTATTTATAGTAAATTCAAAAAGTTTTTTAATATCTGCATCTTCCGCGCCGTAAATCTCTTTAAACATTTCACTAAATTGCTCTTCGGCATAATTGAAATTTTTTATATTATGCCAGCTCTCTGAAGTTAAGATTTGCATAGCGAACGGTTTAATTAAAGGATCTTTTTCTTGCTCTTTAATTAGAGATCGCAGAGCCGTTGGTTTTTTCGTTTTGTTTAAATATTTTATAACATTTTTTTCATCAGCCGCGAATATTAAAAAGTCCCATGCCTCTTTTGCGTATTCGCTTTTTTTAGATACTGTTTCTATCCAATAATTGGCGTAATTAACAGGGTGTGTTTTATTTATTTGAATCATCGGGCTTATGGCAAAATTCAGCGCTGGCGACTTGCTTTTTATAATAGGGATATGATAAGAATAGCCGAAGAAAAACGCTAATTGTCCCTGCGCGAAAGCGTCAAGAGAGTTCGGCAGATCATTATTCCATGTGTAAATTTCTCTGCCCGGGGACGCGAAATCAAGATAAAAATTCAGAGCTTCAAGCGCCTGATCGCTATTTAAATCATTTAAGTCAGATCCGTTTTGCATCATCAATAAAGCGATAATGTCAAAAGCCCTTTCTATGTTATTGAAAGTTCCAAGCGCCGCTCCCGCTTGAATGACTTTTTTTTGTTCTTCATCCGTTATTGTTAAAGCCCGCGTATTTTCAATAAATTCTTCCCAGTCAGAGGGCGGATAAGGGATATTGGCTCTATTCAGCAGGTCGCGATTATGAAACAGAACCAGCGTATCAAGAGACAGCGGCAGCGCGTAAATTCTGCTTTTTTCTTCATCATCTTTAAATATAATATCCTGATAAACCGTTTCCGCGAAATCATTTTTTATGTCAACTAAGGAAGGGAGCGGAGTTTTTCTAAATTCTATCATCTGCTCTTTTTTGCGATCGCAGCCGGGAATAGCGTTTTTATAATAAATATAAGGCATTTCAATCTTATCTGGAATCGGAGACATTTGGTGCTTGTAGTTAAGTCCCCATGTATTATGAATAGAGAAAATATCAGGACCGCGATCTTCCGCCCACGCTTCTAAAAGAAGTCTTTCGTATTCTTCGTACCGAAGCTTTTTGTAATTGATTGTAATATTGGGATGCAATTTTTGGTATGCTTGAATTAAATCGGAAAAATCGCCTGAACTGTCCCAAGTCCGCCAATAATTCAGAGTTATCGGTTTTAGCGCTTCTCTTGCTTCAGGAGATACGCATTTGCAGCGAAATCCTGAATTAATAAGCAAAATTAAAATTAGCAATAAAATTTTTAGATGAATTTTTTTAAGCATTTTTTATTTGTTGGTTCTATAGTCCGAAGTTGAGCGATAGCGAAACAAGGCTATGGAACCGTTTTGCAAGTGTTTGTAAAATAGCAATAATTTGCATTTTGATTTGTTTCTATTATACATTAAAAAAATAAAATTGCCAAAATTACCGCAGATATTTTCCAGTCCAGCTTTTTTTACATTGCATTATCGTTTTTAGATTTCCTTGAGCCACAATAAATCCTCCGTTATCGCCGCCTTCCGGACCTAAATCAATAATCCAGTCCGCTTGCCTTATAACCTCTAAATTATGTTCAATAATTAAAACAGTGTTGCCTTTGTCGGCGATTTTTTTCAACACCGTGAGCAGTTTATTAATATCGTCAAAATGAAGCCCTGTTGTCGGTTCGTCCAAGATATACAAACTGCTGCCAGTTGACCGTTTAGATAGTTCCGTTGCTAATTTTATTCTTTGCGCCTCGCCGCCGCTTAATGTTGTCGCGGACTGCCCTAGCGGAAGATAGTCAAGCCCAACCTGATTTAGAACCTCCAATTTTTCATAAATTATCGGAACATTTTTAAAAAATTTCGCCGCTTCCATCACGCTCATATCCAGTATATCGGCAATATTTTTTCCTTTATAATAGATTTCTAAAATTTTATCAGCATATCTTTTTCCGCCGCAAGCTTCGCATTTTATATAGACATCAGTTAAGAATTGCATTTCAACTTTTCTATATCCGTCGCCTCCGCAATATTGGCAGCGGCCGCCGTCGACATTAAAACTAAAAAAACCAGGATCGTATTTTTTCGCTTTAGATTCAGGAAGTTCGGCAAATAGATTTCTAATATAGTTAAAAATTCCCGTGTAGGTAACAGGATTAGACCTTGGAGTGCGTCCGATCGGAGACTGGTCTACGCTTATTATCTTGTTGATGTTTTCTACCCCTTTTATCTCTTTATGTTTTCCTGGCAGCGCTTTGGCGCGATAGAATTTTTTTATTAAAGCTTTAGATAAAATGTCAATAACTAGCGTAGATTTCCCGCTTCCTGAAACGCCTGTTATGCAGATAAGCTTGCTTAGCGGAAATTTAACATCAATGTTTTTTAGATTATGCTCGCGCGCGCCTATAACCTCTATAAATTTCATCGCGGCTCTGTTTTCAACTTGTCCATTTTTCGGTTTTTGTGGCTCAGTTTTATGCCGCAGATATTTGCCAGTTAAAGATTTTTTGTTTTTTAAAATTTCTTTCAAGGTTCCTTCCGCCATAACTTCGCCGCCGTAAATTCCAGCTCCGGGACCTATGTCAATAATATGATCCGCGGCTCTTATTATATGTTCGTCATGTTCAACAACGATAACAGTATTTTGGAAGTCGCGAAGCTGCTTTAATGTTTTGATAAGCTTGTCAATATCGCGCGGATGAAGCCCGATTGACGGCTCGTCCAAAACATAGATTACGCCAGTCAGAAGAGAGTTGAGCTGGCTTGCCAGTTTAATGCGCTGCTCTTCTCCGCCGCTTAAGCTCGTCGCGCTGCGGTTAAGAGCCAGATAAGGCAGCCCTACGGATATGAGAGATTTAATTCTTTTATCTATCTCTTTAATAATTGGGCTGCCGATTTTTTGCCTCACAGCGCTTAATTTCAGATTTTTAAACCATTTTTGCGCGTATTCAATAGGCATCTCTGTTATATTGCTGATTATTTTTTGCGAGATTTTAACATTAAGCGCTTCGGGACGAAGCTTTTTTCCGCCGCAGGCAGAGCAGGGGAACGACCTCATATATTTTTCAATTTCAGTCCGCAAAAAATCAGAGCTGATTTTTTCGTATTTTTGCCGCAAAATTTCTATCACGCCCTCAAATCCGCTTTCTTCATTGTCTTTTTCTCCGTATAATATTATTTCCAACTTTTCTTTTTTTAATTTTTCCACAGGAGCGTCAAGCGACAGATGAAGTTTTTTTGCGATATTCTCCAATTTTTTCCAATAGATGGATTGATTGGAAAAAAATTTAGTCCATGGCTGTATGGCGCCTTCTGCCAAACTGAGTTTTTTATTCGGAATGAGCAGGGTCGGGTCAAATTTCAGCTCAATCCCAAGACCTTTGCATCGGACACAGGCGCCGTAAGGCGAATTAAAAGAGAAAAGCGACGGCTCAAGTTTTGGAAATTTTGTTTTGCATTTAGGGCAGATAAGTATCTCAAGCCGCTTTTCTTTGCTTGTTTCGTTCGCGCCGGGCAGATATATAATTTTTTTGACTATTTTTTTTCCGCAATTCGCGCAATACGGTTCGCCGATTCGCGCGAAAAGAAGGCGGATATAATCATAGATTTCCGTCATCGTTCCGACCGTTGAGCGGGGGTTGCGGGCCGTTTTTTTCTGGTCGATTGATATTGTCGGCGACAGCCCTTCTATATTTTCAACATCAGGTTTATCCGCCATTCCTAAAAATTGCCTCGCGTAAGCTGAAAAGCTTTCCGCGTATATTCTCTGTCCTTCGGCGTAAATAGTGTCAAAAGCGAGCGATGATTTTCCAGATCCGGACGGTCCTGTAATAACTGTGAGCTTGTTCCGCGGAATTTCAACATCAATATTTTTTAAGTTATGCGTCCGCGCGCCTTTGATGATGATTTTGTCAGTTATTGACATATTTTTGATTTATGTTATTTTAATTTATCGCTTTGTGTTGTTTGAATAAACAGGCGGCGTGTAAAGCGGTTTTGGAAGGAGGGGAAGAGATGAGAAAAAATATACTCTTGAAACGATTAGATGAGGAAAAAGAAATTTTAGTTTTTGCCTTTACTAATGCAAGGAATGTTATATCTAACACAGAAGAAAATGATGTAGGTAAAATTTTTGCCGAAATTTCCGAATTGGACGATAAGATATTGTTCGTATTAAGAAGTATAGGAGAGTTGCAGAAGGAGATTCTAGAGGATATTTTAAAAAAGATTTAATCTTTAAGCTTTTTTAAAAAAAAATGCTAATTAAGGGCTTTGTGTGGTATTACACAAAGTCCTTTTTCTTTTTGGTGTTTTTTTTATCTGTTGGTTCCATAGTCCGAAGTGGAGCGATAGCGGAACGAGGATGTGGAACCGTTTTGAAAGTGCCTGTAAAATAGTAATGGTCTGCATTCAAGTTCCATATCCCTATCGGGACTATGAAACCAACTATAGTTAAAATAATAAAAATTTGTCATTCTGAGGAACGGAGCGACGAAGAATCTGCTTTAATTGCCGCTAAATTATTTTAAAATCATCTTAGTTTTATTGCCGGTTATTTTAACAATACTCTGATTATAAGTAAAGCAGATTCTTCGGATATCGCCTAAGAATGACAGGTTTTTTTAAGCTTTATAATTTTTACAATAATTAAAAAATACTAACCTGTTTTAATGTCTCCTTAACCGCGTCCAACTCTTCCTTTTTAAACCTTTCCAGCGCGAATTTTTCAGTCGGGATTTTCAGTTTTGAAATCCCGTTTTCTATCGCTGGGTTTATTCCGATCCGCAAGCGAGTGAAATTTTTTGAATTCAGCGCCTCTATAATTGACTGGACGCCTTTGTGCCCGGCAGACGATTTATTTTTCTGTATTTTACTCGTTTTTAACAACAAGTCAATATCATCGTGGACAATTAATATGTTTTCAATTTTAATCTTGTAAAAATTCATCAGCGCTTGGACAGCAGCGCCAGATTTGTTCATAAAGGTCTGCGGCTTTGCTAAAATAATTTTTTTGTTTTTAATCTCTCCTTTGGAAATTTCAGCGTTGAATTTTTTGCTGAATTTCCATTCTGAAAAATCAGATCCGTCTTTTATAAATTGTTCGCGGAATTGGTCAACAGCCAAAAATCCCGCGTTGTGGCGGGTCAGCCTGTATTTTTCGCCCGGGTTTCCCAAGCCGATGATTAAGCAAACTATTGACATATTTTAAAATTTATGTTATTTTAATTTATCGCTTTGCGCTGTCTAAAAAATAGATGGCGTGTAAGGCGGTTTTGAAAAGGAGGGAGAAGGAATGAAAAGGTCTGAAATTTTAGAGAAGTTAGCAAAAGATAGAAAGGCAATCTCTTTTGCATTAGACAAAACAGAGGATGCTTTGTCTAATGAAAAATCATTGGACAAGTGTTATTATGTAATAAATAGCTTAGTTTGTCTACTGGAATCAACGGCAGATAGATATAAGGCTATATAGGTGGTTTTGCGGGAGATTTAATCTTTTAAGATTTTATCTTCCGCGAAGTCTGTTTTCTTTTCGGAGTTTTAATAAATAAAAAAAGTCCTGTCATCCTGAAAAACCCCTGTCATCCTGAACTTGATTCAGGATCTGTCATTACTTATCGCTAAATTATAATCATACGAACAAATTCCGAATTTTTTTATTTTGCGCTTCTTAAGTGTAATATAGCGAGCAACAAGCATAGATCCTGAATCAAGTTCAGGATGACAATTTAAAAAGGATGACAAATAAACCTATTTCCCGACTTTAATCTCAACTGGCGAGCCGACAAACTCGTACTCCTCGCGCAGTTTTTTCTCAATGAATTTCAGGTAAGAAAAGCCGAGCGTATCGTTTTTTCTGATTTTGACAATGAATTGCGGAAAACGAGAACTCATTTGAAAAAAAGATTTAATATGCGGATGATTCGCGCCTTTTCTTTTTACAGGATGGTGAAGTTTGATAACTTTTTCAATAAAAATTTTCAATTCCTCGCTCGGGATTTTTTTGCTCCTCTCCTTATTTATCTCTTCCGCCAAGTCTGTGATTTTATTTATATTTTTTCCAAGCAGTGCGGAAGTGAAAAGAATAGGCGCCCATTTTAGATGGGGCAGGGAGGATCTTAAATTTTCAGAATATTCTTTGTCGCTGCCGGTATATTTTTCTGGAATCAGATCCCATTTGTTCGCGATAATAATCGCGCCCGCGCCGTTTTTAACAATCATACTGGCGAGTTTCTGGTCCTGGCTCGTTATCGGCGCGTGAATATCAATAACCAGCAACGCGATATCCGCCTGCTTTAACGCGGTTATGCTTTTTTTAACGCTTAATATTTCCAGCCCTTTGCGGTCGGTTTTTGATTTTCGCCTGATGCCGGCGGTGTCTGTCATTTCAATTAGAGAATTTTCGCCGATAATTTTTCTTTTTTGCGGTTCGCGCGTCGTGTGCGGAATATCCGTGACGATAACCTCTTCCTGATTTTTAATATGCACTTTTCTTTTTAGCAAGGAGTTTAATATTGACGATTTGCCGGCGTTCGGCTTGCCGACTATGGCGATTTTAATCGCGTCTGATTTTTCAATTTCCGCTTCATCGCCCTTGATTTTTTTTTTCGGCTTCACTTTTTTTAATTCCGCGATTATCGCATCCAGCAGATCGCCAGTTCCTATTCCTGAAATAGCGGAGATAAGATTCGGCTTTCCAAAACCGAGCGCTTCAAATTCAAACAGATCTAACCTTTTTCTTATTTTTTGGTTGTCTATTTTATTCACTGCTAAAATTATCGGAATTTTTATTTTTCTAAGCGCGCGCGCGATTTCCATATCTTGTGGCAAAGTCTCTTCTTTTCCGTCCAACAGGAAAACAACTAAGTTTGCCTTGGCGATTAAATTTTTGCTCTGTTCTATAACCTGCTTATCAATCTCATTTTTTATTTTAATGTCCGCTCCAGCAGTATCATATAAAATAAATTCTTTTCCGCGCCATTCGCAGACTGATTGATTGGCGTCTCGGGTCGTTTCCCGAATTTTAGAGACTATCGCGCTCGGTCTGCTGATCAGCTTATTAAACAGAGTTGATTTGCCAGCATTGGTCCTGCCGACGATTGCCACTTTTTGAGTTTGAAATATTGACATATTTTAAATTTATGTTATTTTAAAAAAAGAATCACTACGAAAAGAGCCTCTTAATGTTCCGTCTTTAAGAGGTGCTTTTTATTTTTGTAACTTAATTTTTTTTCAAGATCATTCATAAAAGCCAATTTATTGGCTCCTGCTTTTTTTAATAAAGCTGAATAACTGAATTTATTTGGAATTAAAACTTTTTCTAATTTTTTTTGTGTTGATAAATAACGAATTAAACAATGAAAATCTCCATCACCGCTTACGATTATCGCTTTATGATATTCTGAATAATCTATCATCGCCTGTAAAACAAGTTCGGCATCGCAATTTCCTTTTATTTTGCCGTCTTTATATATTAATACTGGTTTGAAAACAATGACATATTCGCATTTTTGCAAAGAACTGTAAAGATCTTGATTTTCGTAAATATATCCGATGAATAGATACGCTGTTGATACTTTGTATTTTTCTTTTAAATAAATCCTAAATTTTTTATAGTCTAATTTCCAGCCCAAGCTCTGAATGCTCAAATTAAGATTTTGGCTGTCAATAAACGCGAAATTGTTTTTTTGTATTGACATATTTTAAATTTGTGATAAGTTGATTTATTAAAAATGTTTAATAATCGGTTAAATTTTTTTATAACTTTTTTAATAAGGAGGGGGAAAATGGATATACATACTATTATAGTTAGTTGTTTTATCATCTTTTTTTCAATGAGTGGGTTATTGGGGGCATACTTTTTAAGAAAAAGAAAAGCATCTTTTTGGGAGATATTGCTTTTAGCAGTTTCTTCTTACTCTTTAGGGAGCATCTTTACCTATATTAAAATAGCGATGCGCTAACCAAAAAAGAGAAGGAGAAATTGTTCAAAAAGATAATTTTTTGAAAACAGCGGGGAACTTTTTAAATTTAAAGTTTCCCGTTTTTTTTGCAATTTTAATGAACCGCGAAAAATAAAAATTTTATTATCCTGAACGGAGCGAAAAATTTTTCACATTGTCATTCTGACTGGAACGAGCGAGTGGAATAGAAGAATCTGCTTTACTTATAGCGAAATATTATTTAAAGAACTAAATATCAAACAGCGATGATTTTAAAATAATTTAGTTATAATCAAGACAGATCCCTCGGCTCCGCTACCGCTCCACTCGGGATGACAGACGGAAAAAAGGTTGCCCATGGTAACGAAAAAATAAATACAAAATTGTTTTTTTATTTTCACAAATTCGCCGCGTCTTTTCCTAAAATAATCAGAAAATCTGCCGAACTTTCAATTGGATTTTTTAAATTGATTTTGCTGTTTCCGATCGGCTGCGAAGTAAGCCAATTAGGAATATTAAAATTTACTTCCGCGTTGAATTTATTTTTTAAGAATTTAAGCTCTTGCTGTTTTTGTCCGCGGGAAAGATCGTAGATAATCGTTTTTTCATAATTTTGCTGCCGCGAGTTTCCTATCTTGTCAATTACAAAGTTGTCTTGCTTAAGCGTTCTGGCAACGCGCGAAGCCATACCAGCAATTTTGGTTCCGTTTTGCACTTCTATGGTTGCTTGCCGCGCTATGCTATTTGCCGTCTCTCCAGCCACCGCGCCTTTATTAAGCATATTTTTGGCTAAAATTTTCAGAGAAGTGAAATCGTTATTTTTAGGAAGAAGCGCGTAAGATCCGTTGATATTTGTCGCGTAAAGAATTCCGCTGTTTCCATTATTTAAAATCACATTGCTTATTTTTTCCGGCTTGATTTTTTTTGCGATTTTGCTTAAATTTATTATCTCCCAACTTTTTAAGTTTGTGCTGATGTGCGCGTCTAAATCAGACAAGACTGCGCCTATTTTTTTAGGATTAAGCCAGAAGCTATAACTTAAAATTTTTTCTTTTGCAGCTAATAGGACTTTTTGCTGGCGTTCGGAGCGCGCAAAATCGGAATTTTCGCCGTTGCTTCCATGCCGCGAACGGGCGTATTTCAGGGCGCGATCCCCGTTCATAATCTCCCATCCTTTAATAAAGCTCACTGGTTCGTACCCGAAATTATTATCAGGGTATTGCCTGTCAACAAAAGATTTTTCAATGTAAATTTTTAATCCGCCTAAATCGTCAATGATGTTTTTAAATCCGGCGAAATCAGCCCTAACATAATAATGAATCGGAAGATCAAAAACTTTTTCAATTGTTTTAACGGCCGCAACAGATCCGTATCCTGTTTTTTGGGATTCCCCGAAAGCGTTGGCATGATTGATTTTATGCCATCCGCTTCCTTCTATCGGGGCATAAAGATCGCGCGGAACAGACAGAAGCGCGACTTTGTCCGTTGACGGCTGGATGCTTGCGATAATAAGAGTGTCTGTTAAATACGGGCCGCTGTGACCTTTTCCGCCCATTCCGAGAAGAAGAATATTCACCCTGTCTTCCGCTTCGCCGCTAAGCTTTTTGTTTTTGCCGCCGGTAATATTTTTAAAAGTGATTAAATTTTTAATCCCCTGTCCTATATTGCTCACAATGCCGCAGCTCTGATCGGGCAGTTCTGATCTGCTGTTTTTATACGAAGAGAAAATCTGCCAAGCGAAAATGCTGGAAGAGAACAGAAGTATCGCGCAAAAATAGATTGAAAATTTTAAAAGTTTTGATTTTTTGGGCGGATAGTATATTCCATTGATATAATACCCTTTTTTCATAGATTGTAGAAAGTCAATTTTCCGCATTTGATTATTTTTTGATTTTATGCTTATATTAAGATATGTAGTGTAACTAGTTTCGTAGCGAGATTTTCAGATTTTGAGGCAAATTTTTCGTAGAGACGGGTTTGAAACCTGTCATTACAAATATATAGGCGTTAAAATTTTTGGAAAATTTGACCGAAATATGGAAATCGCAGTAGGAACTAATTACACTACATATCTTATAATAATACTACTTAATAATTAAAAATTATGCAAATAATAAAGAATAAAAACGCGAGGCGAATCATCGGTATAATTATTGAAAATGTTAAGATACTGCTTATCTCTTTGGCGATTATTCTGCCAGTCCGCTATTTTTTAATTCAGCCGTTTTATGTGAAAGGGGCGTCAATGGAGCCGAATTTCCATAATCGCGAATATCTGATCGTTAATGAAATAGGATACCGTTTTGATGATCCAAAGCGCGGAGATGTGATTGTGTTTAGATACCCGCTGGACAAAAAGCAGTATTTTATTAAAAGAGTTATCGGCCTTCCGAATGAAAGAATAGTTATTGACAATAACAGCATAATCGTATATAATCAAAATTTAGGCGATGATGGAATTAAATTAGAAGAGGGCTATCTTGATACAGACAAAAAGACTGTTGGCGATATAGATATTACATTGAATAGCGATGAATATTTTGTGCTTGGCGATAATAGAAATCATAGTTTAGACTCCCGCATTTTCGGGGTGCTGCCTGAAGATTTAATTATCGGCAAGGCATGGTTTCGCGGCTGGCCATTTGAGAAATTCGGGTTTTTAGAGGGGTTTGAGTATTAGTAGATAAACTAAAATTTTAATATTTAATTTTTTTATACACAACAATAAATTTCATTTTTATTTTTTTATAATAATTTTGGCAATTTATTTTGTGTGTAATTATAAAATTTATGAGAAAAGAAACAATAGACCATGGAATACCTCAAGTTGAGGTTCCAAAAGAGGAGCAAAATAAAAAATATTCAATGGAAACAGAGGGTGCAAGAGCGTTGCCTAAATATGAGGATATTAAAAAAATTCTTAGATTAGACGAAGGAAGGATGTTAGTAATTTATAATCATCAGGCTTTAAGTCAAGGTGCGGATAATCACGCATGTTTAATTATTGATGAACGAGCGATTGACGGAGAATGGGATGAAAAAAATCAATTATTTTATCCAGATTATCCGGGCGAAATTCTTAATTGTAAGAATTATAAACTTAATAAAGCTGATGTTGAAATAACTTCTATTGAATGTAAAGATAACGATTTTGTTGTTAATTGTCCTGTATGTGATACTAAGATACGCGTAATTAAAAAAGAAATGCCGAAAGGGCAAGGACGAGAAGGAGAATATTATTGTGAAACATATGGCTGTATTGGAAAAGAGGACAATAATGGAGAGGATTTATGGGGTGCTAATTGTGTACATATTGACCATATAGAATATGATAAGTCTAAAAATCCTAAACTATATTTTCGAAAATCCAAAGAACAAAAAGAAAAAATAGAAGAAATGCCAGAGGTAATAATTGAAAAAAAATAAAAAATTATTTTAAAAAATATTTAGAATAAAAAATTAAATTTTATGGGGCGAAGACCAAAAAACAAGACGATTATTAAAAAGAGGGGGAAAGTAAAACCGCCTCAGCTTCTGCGCGGGATGAAAGACATTATTCCGCAAGAGCAGGATTATTGGAATTATGTCAGAGACGCGGCGCGGGAAATAGCGCAAGCGTACGGCTTTAAAAGAATAGATACTCCGATTTTGGAAAACTCAGCTCTGTTTGTCCGCGCCACAGGGAAGCATACCGACATTGTGGAGAAAGAGATGTTTTCTTTCACGGATCAGGGCGGAGAAAAAGTCTGCTTAAAGCCGGAGGCGACGCCGGGAATTGTGAGGGCTTATATTGAGCACGGGATGCTGAATCTTCCGCAGCCCGTGAAGCTTTATACGATTGCTACGCTTTTTCGTCGAGAAAGGCCGCAGTCCGGACGGACAAGGCAGCATCACCAGTTTGATTTGGAAATCATAGGCGACAAAAATCCGGTTATAGAAGGGCAGTTATTGCTTATAGCGCATAAATTTTATCAGGAAATTGGGATTAATGTCAAAATTAAAATAAACAGTTTGGGCTGCATTGAATGTTCGCCTCGCTATAAAGAGAATTTAACCTCTTATCTTAAAGGAAAAAAGGCGAAATTATGCCCAGACTGCAAAAAGCGGCTTATTAAAAATCCGCTGCGAATTTTAGACTGCAAGGAAGAAAAATGCAAAATTATATCAGCGGAAGCGCCGCAAATAGTGGATTGGCTGTGCGAGAA
>JAGLTA010000061.1 GCA_023135505.1 Candidatus Parcubacteria bacterium
GATCCGAGCCGATACGGAATTGTTGAATTTGACGATAATCAAAAAGCAATATCTATTGAAGAAAAGCCGAAAAATCCAAAAAGTGATTTTTGTGTTACCGGACTGTATATTTATGATAATCGCGTTATTGAAATAGCAAAAAATTTAAAGCCGAGCGAAAGAGGCGAAATAGAGATAACTGATATTAACAGCTGGTATTTAAAAAACAGAAAATTGGAAGTGGCTATTGTTGAAGGCGAATGGCTTGACGCAGGCACATTTGACAGCTATTTAGAAGCGCAAATTTTGGCAAAGAAAAAATTAACGACAAAAATGATCATATGATTAAACTCGCAATCGGATTTATAATCTATGGCAAAACAACAGCAAAGTACCTGCCTTATTTTTTGCCAAGTTTAAAAAAACAAACTTTTCAAGATTCTCAAATATTTGTTATTGATAATAATAAAAAGCAAGACCACGAAAGCAATCGGTTAATAAAAAAATATTTCTCTGAAACTGAAGTTGAATGGACAAATGAAAATATCGGTTTTGCGCGCGCTTACAATAAAATGATTAGCAAGGCGGTTAAAACGGGGGCGAAATATTTTTTAGCGATAAATAACGATGTAATTTTAGAGACGAACGCGATTGAAAAAATGATCAATGAAATGGATAGCGATAAAGAATTAGGGTCTGCCTGTCCGAAAATATTGCGATGGCAATTTGCAGGCAATAAAAAAACAGATATTATTGACAGTTGCGGAATACAGGGGATCAGCGCTCTTAGATTTAAGGATGTCGGGCAAGGCAAAATTGATTGTGGGCAGTTTGACAACGCAAAAATCCTCGGTCCGAGCGGGGCCGCAGCGATGTATCGCATAAGCGCGTTAGAAAAAATTAGAAATAATAGCGAATATTTTGACGAACTGATGTTTATGTATGAGGAGGATTGCGATTTAGCTTATATCCTTGCGCTGGCAGGATATAAATCAAAATTAGTAGCGGACGCAATTATTTATCACGACAGAACAGCATCGGCAAAAGGGCTTAAAAATCTGCGAGTCGCTCTTAACCGCAAAAATAAAAGCAGGCAAATTAAGCAGTGGGGATTTTTGCATAAGCACATTATCTTTATAAAATATTGGGATGTTTTATCAGCAAAACAAAAGATGGAAGTTTTATGGTTCGCTTTTAGGATGTTCGTTTTTGCCGTTATTTTTGAGCAGTATTTATTAAAAGAATACGCGAAACTATTGAGGATAAGAAATGAAATTAAAATATTTAAAAAATATGACAAATAAATTAGAAACGATAATAACTCCAGAGGAAGAATGGACTAATTTTAAACAAGAGATTGAAGATTTAGTTGCGAAAACAGAAGGGTATGTAATAGAAAAAATAGGAATAGAAAATCGTTGGGGTAAATGGTGGGGGAGAGAGATTGTGAAATTTGGAAATAAAGTCAAAAAAATGTTCCTGATTATGGAAAATATGTAGCTTGGCATAGGTTGATAAGAAGCGGAACAGAGTTTGAAATTAGCCCTAAACTTGATTTGCCAGAACCGTATTCTGTAAAAAGTTTTATTAAAAGATGCGTTAAAAAATTAGATAATTTAGAATAAATATTAAAGTTAAAAAATATTATGCAGAAAATAAAAAAAGCTGTTGTGGCTGTGGCTGGGTCTGGAACCCGTCTCTTGCCGGCGACGAAAGCGATGCCGAAAGAGATGCTCCCGATTATTGACAAGCCGATTATCCAACTCGTTGTTGAGGAATTAGTTGAAGCTGGGATTGAAGATATTATTTTAGTAACCAAGTGGGATAAAAAACCTCTAGAAGATCACTTTGACTGCAATAAGGAACTTGAAAATGATTTAGAAAAAACAGGAAAAGATAAACGGCTGAAAGAGATAATAAAATTATCAGAAATGGCAAATTTTATCTATGTCCGTCAAAAAGGCCCTTATGGAAATGGTACTCCAGTGCTGTCCGCCGCGAGCATAGTTGAAAACGAGCCGTTTGTTTTCGCGTGGGGGGACGATTTAGTAAAATCAAAAGTATCGTTCACTAAGCAGATGATTGATGATTACAACAGAAGCGGGCATCTGATGATCGGCGTGCAAGAAGTTCCGAAAGATCAAGTTGACCGCTACGGAATTGTTGACTTAGAGGAAGGCAGCATGAAACTTAAGGGCATTATTGAAAAGCCGCCAGTTGATCAAGCCCCGTCCTGCTTGGCGGATTTTGGCAGGATGATTTTAAATCAAGAAATTATTGATATTTTAAAAAATACGGCTTTGGGCAAGTGTAACGAGCTGTGGATTGTTGACGCTATCCGTACTTATGTAAAAAATAACGGGGAATTTTACGCCAAAAAAGTTGAAGGCGGAAAATGGCTCACAACCGGAGATCCGCTGAATTATTTAAAAGCGATTTTGGAATACGCTGTTGAAAGGGAGGATATCGGAGATGAATTAAAAAAATATTTTCAAAGTTTAAAATAATTTTATGGATTTGAGCATTATTATTGTCTCTTGGAATGTAAAAAATCTATTGAGAGAAAATTTAAAAGCGATTTTTGGCTCCGCAGAGACGCAAAATTTTGCGTTTGAAATTTTTGTTGTTGATAACAGTTCTAAGGACGGAACGGTTGAAATGATAAAACGGGAATTTCCAACTGTTAATCTAATCGCTAATAATCATAATGCCGGCTTTGCGAAAGCCAATAATCAAGCGATAAAAAAAGCCTGCGGCGAATTTATCCTGCTCCTTAACCCTGATATGTGCGTTTTGCGCGAAACTTTAGAAAAGATGGTGAAATGGATGCGCGAAAACAGGCAGGCGGCTGTTGCCGGATGCCGCCTGATAGATCAAAATGGCAATACAATAAACCATATCCGCAGATTTCCAACGATTTGGGATCAGCTAGCGATTGTTTTAAAACTGCCGCATATATTTCCGAAAATTCTTGATGAGTATTTAATTAAAAATTTTGATTATTCCCAAGAGGCGAGCGTTGATTCTATTCGCGGATCGTTTTTTATGATACGGCGCGAAGTGATTGAAGAGTTAGGCGGTTTAGACGAGCGCTATTTTATCTGGTTTGAAGAGGTTGATTTTTGCAAGCAAGTTAAAAACGCTGGCTGGAAAGTTATGTACGCGCCGACCGTAAAATGCGTTGATTATATCGGTCAAAGTTTTTCGCAGATAAAAACAGGCGCAACGCAAAAATATTTTCGCAATAGTATGCTAAAATACTTTAAAAAATGGCATCCTGCCTGGCAATACTGGATTTTAAAAATTGCATGGCCGATTGGGATATTTATGGTTTGGGCAGGCAAGAAAGTTAATTTTAAAAGAAAAGCAAAAACATAAAAACTTCAAAAATGATTTTGAAGTTTTTTTTATTAAACATAAATAATTCTAAAATTAACGGGAATCCAGATTTTACGCGTTAAATACTGGAT
>JAGLTA010000062.1 GCA_023135505.1 Candidatus Parcubacteria bacterium
ATTGTATCAATCTGATCAGCGATATCGTACGCTGAATTTAAGATCATGCCACTCTGTCCAATAATGATAACTTCGTCGCCTGCCTTTGTTTTCTCGTCCGCTTTTATACAAAACTGATCCATACTGATCCTGCCTATGCTTCTTGCTTTCTTATTATTTACAATCGGCGTTAATTTATTGCTTAATCCTCTGTTTAACCCGTCAGCGTATCCAATTGGCACGATTGCAATGCGTTCGCCTTGTTTTGAAATATATGTTCTGCCGTATCCTATGGAATGCCCCTTCGTGTATGTTTTAATTATGGCGATTCTCGTCATCACCTGCATAATTGGCTTTAATTTCAAGGACAAACCGTTCCCATACCGTTCGGGATAGCCGTATGACGCGATGCCTGGGCGTATCATATCAAACATGCTTAATGGATGCTCAAGAACCCCTGCGCTATTTGCCGCGTGGAAAATTATATTATTATTTTGCGCGCCGGCGATTATTCGCTCTTTTAGTTTTGTAAAAATTTTTATTTGCTGTTCTGTATAAGCGCGCTGTTTTGAGCTGTTCACATCCGCAACTGAAAAATGAGTCATAACCCCTGCTAAGCGAATATTCTTGCTTTTATTAATCTCTTTAATGAAAGAAAGCGCGTCTTTAGCGAATACGCCAAGGCGCCCCATGCCAGTATCAATCTTAAGATGAATATCAATGATTCTCTTCTGTTTTTTAGCTTCTCTGTTTAATCCGCGCAATAAATTCTTATCAGATATTGCTTGCTCAATATTGTGTTTTACAATATAGCCGATTTGATCTGATTTTAAAAACGACTGCGCTAAAATAAGAATCGGCATCTTAACGCCCGTTTTTTTTAATTCATACGCTTCATTAAAATGCGCGACTCCTAAATAATCGCAAAGTTGTTTTTTCTCCACAAATTTTGCAATCGGAATTATGCCGCTGCCGTATCCGTTGCCTTTAATCGGCAAAAGAAATTTTAACTTTTTCCCAGCTATTGCGCTGGCAAAAGCGCGTATTTTTTTAATATTTGATTCAAGCACGCGTAAATTAACCTTAAGGATGCCTGTCGGATGCGGGCGCCGCTCTGTTTCTTTCTTGTTATAATAATCAATTATATGTTTTACGCCGTTCATAAATAACTGTTCGTTATTATGCCCCTCTTTCATATAACATTTGTGATATGAGAAATTTTATTTATTCTTATTAAAATTAATATTCATAAATAAAATTTGGACGAAGAGAAATGATAAATTTATTTTTGTTATCATTTTTATTAAAAAATCAGAATTAAGCGTGAACGTTGGCATTCGTTCACGCTTAATAGGAAAATTATTTTGATGTAGTTATTATAATATCCCGTTGTATTCATCGAGTTCAGCTTCATGTATATCAAGTATACAAGATTGACAATATGGACCGGATTCTTCATCATCCAGTAGACAATGGCATATTTTGCATTCTCTTTTTTCCTCAAGATCTATTTCTTTTTCCATTATCAAATACCTCCTTTTTTTTAGTTAGCCCAATCCTAATTTTTTAATTTTTAAATAAAGAACAAAAATAAATTTATCATTTCTCGCAGTCTCACATAACTCGTTATTATACGTAATTTAATTTTCACTACAACTTAATCGGCATTATTATGTAGATATAATCCTTTTGATCTATCGGCTTTAATAAACAAGGAGTATTTTTATCAATAATCTCTAAAATAACATCGTCGCCTTCAATATGCTGCAGTCCGTCCAATAGATAACGGTAATTAAGCGTTATCTCGTTTTTATCCCCTTCTATTTTAATCGGCAAATTAGAAAAATTCTCTCCTGCTTGCGCGTTAGTGGAAAAAACAGACAATTGATTGTCTTTAACTGAAAATTCCATTTTGATGCTATTAGTTCCACTCTGGGTGAACAGACTGTTAGATTTAATAATTTTTATTAAATCCTGCTTATTAACAATAACCTTTGTGTTATAATCTTTAGGAATAATCTCCTTATATTCAGGATAGTCACCCTCTATTAAGCGAGAAAAAAATTCTATACTGTCGCCAACTCCTATTTCATCATCAGAAAAAGCGAATAAAATTTGATTGTCGTCGGAAAGATATATTTTCACTTTTTCGCCTTCGTTTTTAATATTTTTTAGATTATTTAAAATTCTTAATAATTCATGCAGTGTTTTATTATGGATTATTATTTTCCTATCCGCGCCCTCTTTTGCCGTCGGCTGCAGTTTTATGATTTTTTCCGCAAGACGATAGCTGTCTGTCGCGGCTATAGTTAGTTCGCTGTTTTGGCTGTCAAAATTAAAAACAAGCCCGTTGATTTCAGGACGAGGACTTGATATCGCCGCGGCAAAAATAACTTGCGCGATAGCGTTTTTTAAATTATTTATATTAACTATATAACCTATATCCTTTTTTATTTTTGGAATAATAGGAAATTCCTC
>JAGLTA010000063.1 GCA_023135505.1 Candidatus Parcubacteria bacterium
TTCTTCAACTTTTCCTCTTATTATGCAATTAACTGCTATTTCTAAATTAGTTGCCGACAGAGTTATTATTCTATTTTCTGTTTTGATTAAAATATTATTTAAAATAGGAAGATTTGGATTATTATTTGTTATATTTCCAACTATAGATAATCCATAATGTAAATTTTCCTGGGTACAGATAATTTTCATAAATATTTTTGTTAAAAAATTATATAATATAAATAAATTATTAATACTAATAATAGAGTGGATAAGTTACAAGTATAGGCGATGAGCAATATAGTGTAAGGGTATTAGTTGTTGATAAATATGTTGATAAACTATAGATAACACTGTGTGGAAGTTGAGTATAAATAAATATATTTTAGAGAGTTGGGAATTCTTAAAAGTTATTAACAAAATTTTAATTGTTTTCACCAGTTTATGCTACGAAATTTTATAATTATTCACAATTTGTCCACAAGTTATTCACAAGTTAATTATTGTATAATTTTTGCCGTATAATTTCTATGTCCTGCCTTAAAATATCGTCTATCTCTAAGCGTTTTTCTATTTTCTCACAGGCATACATCGCTGTTGTGTGGTCTCGCCCCCCAATCTCCTGCCCTATTACAGGGTAGGAGCTGCCCATTTCTTCACGCATTAAATACATAGTAATCTGCCTTGGCGCGACTAAGTTTTTTTTGCGGCAAGCGCCGACAATATCTTTAAATGAAATATTATAATATTCAATAATAACAGCCATTAAGCTTTTGGCAGTAATTGAATTTTTATTAGGCATTCTTTTTAGGTTTATTAATAGCTGCTGCGCGCTTTCTAAGGTTGGGTCAATATTGTTTATTTGGTGGAATGCTATTAGCTTATTAAGCGCCCCCTCTAATTCCCTAATATTATTTCTGATGTTTGTCGCTAAAAAATTAACAATTTCTTCATCAATGTCAAAATTTTTTTCTTGCGCTTTATATTGCAGAATAGCGCTGCGTGTTTCTAAATCAGGTATGGATATATCAGCAATCATTCCCCATTCAAAACGGGATACTAAGCGATCTTTAAGCGTAGCAATGGATTTCGGCGGACGATCGGAAGTTAAGACAACCTGCTTTTCTGCCTGATGAAGCTCATTAAAGGTGTGGAAAAAAGCCTCTTGGGTCTGTTCTTTTCCTCCTAGAAATTGAATATCGTCAACTAATAAAACATCAACAGCTCTGTATTTTTTCAGAAAATTATCAGAGCTGTTATGTGAAAGCGATTTTATAAAATCGTTAATAAATTTTTCGCATGAAATAAAGAGTATTTTTTTATTAGGGCTTTTCTCTAAAATTTTATTGCCAATGGCTTGGATTAAGTGGGTCTTGCCGAGCCCGACTCCGCCATAAATAAAAAGAGGGTTGTATGTCTTGCCTGGATTTTTAGCTACGGCCATAGACGCGGCATGAGCCAGTTCGTTCCCTTTCCCCACAATAAAGTTGTTGAATGTATACTTGGAATTAAAGCCGGTTTTAAATAAGATATTTTTGCTGGCTTGAGTTTTTTGTTTTTTTGCGCTGTTCGCTGCGCTGCCGGCGGATATTATTTTATAGTCTATTTTTATCAAAGGATCTTCAGTGATGCTTTGCAGCGCTTTATATATTAATGAACGGTATTTTTTTTCAAACCAATTTTTAGTAAATTCATTAGGAACAGCTATAGTGATTAAACCGTTTTTATAAGAAAGAATATAGGTCTGTTTAAACCATGTGGTAAAATTTGGCTTGCTGACCAACAGTTCCATCTCGCCTAAGATTGCTTGCCAAAGTTGTTGTGTATTCATATTGCAGCGCGTTTAAATATTGTTGTGATTGTGATTTGAATTATAATACAATATTTTTTATAGCGCAAGGGGTTGGGGATAACCTGTGGATAATCTGTGGAATAACTTATTTTATAACAGTTTAGCTGACTCTGTAATCGAGGAATAATATCTATTACCCCGTCATCCGACGGGGCGAGACTATAAAAATAATTAAAATTATTTTTATAGTCTCAAAACATTTTTCATTCCTTTAATAAATCTATCTTCGGAAAAATCGCGGGCGCGGATCTCGCAATTTTCGCGCATTGAGAGTGCTTTTTGTTTGTCTAATTCATTAACAGCGTTGATAATATCTTGAATTTTAAAATCAGGATTTAATAATATCCCTGTTTTTTGATGTATGATTGTCTCTTTTAATCCTGCTTCGTCAACGCCTATTATCGGCTTGCCAGCAGACATTGACTCCACCTGTGTCATTCCAAAGTCTTCGCGCAAAGGAATATAGATAGTCGCTAAACAGTTTCCTAATAAATCTAAAAGTTTTTTATCACTAATATAGCCGAGTATTTTTATATTATCGTGTCCGCGCGCCATCTGTTTGATTTTATTAAATTCAGGACCGCCAGAAGCGACAATTAGTTTTTTGTCAGGCATCTTTATAAATGCTTCTACTATTTTATCAACTCGCTTTATATCATAAAGTCTAGAAAAAGACAAATAATAATTTTCTTGAGTAATCCACTTAAATTTTTTAATATCGCATGGCGGAAAAATAATTTTAGAATCAAGATTTAAATATTTTTTAATCCGGTTTTGCACAGTTTTAGAATTAGCGATCAAGATGTCCATTTTTTTTGCGTAATATTTAAACCGCTGGCGGTTTATCGCTACAAAAATTCTGAATATTTGCCGTTTTAAAAATTTATATTCTTTTAGCCGTAATTTATAATTATCATAAAGATGCCGCGGCGGAGTATGGATATAGGCGACATTGATTTTATTTTTAGCATTGCGGATAGCGCTTAAGCAGTCTCCGCTGTAAATCACAATATCATAATTTTTTAGGAATTTTGTCTTAAAAACAAAAGAACTTTGCACTTTTAAATAGCGAAATCCAGGAATATGCGAAAAACGCCCGTCTGTTGTCAGTTCAATAGTTTTAATGCCGCAGTCGCGCGGATTAAAAGCGTCAGGAGTTATGAAAGAAGTCGCTATGTCTGCGTTAAGCGCTTTCGCCAAAGTTATTATCAGCCGCTCTCCGCCGCCTTTATACAAGAAGTAATCTTGCAGAATAATAATTTTTTTGTTTGTTAAATCCATACTAACAGAATACCCACTTTTAATTTTTTTAGCAAATTTAAGAATTGCGTATTTTAATATTCTTGTGATATAATACAAATAATTTTATAAAACATTTTAAATTTTAAACTATGCACGACCTTATTATCATAGGCGCGGGACCTGCTGGCTACGCGGCGTCAATTTACGCTTCGCGCTATAATCTTAAAAATTTAATTATCGGCAAGGAATTAGGCGGACAGATTAGCGAAGCGCATATAATTGAGAATTATCCGGGATATACCAATATTATCGGACGGGATTTAATGGAAAAGTTTAAGGAGCAAGTTGAATATTTTGGAGCTGAAATTGTGAACGGTAAAGCAGTAAAAATAATAAAAAAAGATAATAGTTTTTTAGTAATTGACGAAAACGGACAGGAGCGAGCTGCATCAGCTATTATTATTACTGCCGGAGCATCTTACCGCAAGTTAGGAATTGTTGGCGAGAATGAATTTGTCGGCAAGGGCGTGTCTTATTGTTTTGTGTGCGACGGACCTTTTTTTAAGAATAAGAGAGTTGCTGTTGTGGGCGGGGCGAACAGCGCGGCAATGGCTGCCGACTATCTGGCAAAGATTTGCCGGCAAGTCTATATGATTTTTCGTAAGGTGAATATGACAGCCAGCCCGATCTGGCAGGAAAGAGTAAAAAATAATCCAAAAATAAAACTAATAAACAGAACAAATGTTATTGAAATGCGAGGAGAGCAGCTGCTTGAAAAAATTATTTTAGACAATCCGCGTCAAAACAGCAAAGCCCTCGCAGTTGACGGGGCGTTTATTGAGATCGGCTCAATTCCTAATTCTGGCTTAGCGCGAGAATTAAATATAAAAACTAACAAAGAGGGATATATAAAAGTGGATTCAGGGCAATCAACAAGCATTAAAGGCATTTTTGCCGCAGGCGATATTACGGACGGTTCAAACGGATTGCGGCAAGTCATAACCGCGGCGTCCGAAGGCGCGATAGCCGCCACTTCGGCTTATGAGTATTTGAAAAAATGATTTTTTGTTATTTTATTTTTATGGTATAATAAAAAAAGTTGAAAGTTAATTTTTATTTATTTAATAATTTTAAAATAAAAAATATGCAGAAATCAATCTTTTTAATTTTAATTCTCGCATTAATTATAATAGGAGGAGTGATAATTCTTTTTTTAAGCCTCTTTTTTGAGGCGGATCCAGCGGTTAATTTTAATGATCCAGTTGTTGATTATACCAATGGCGGCAACAAAAATATTAATACTGCCGCCAATAATAATATTAATGATAATTTGCCGGTAAAAATTTACCACATCAACGGAACTATTAAAAGAATAGAAGAAGACAGAATGTTTGTTGACGCCATTGTTTTAACAGGCAAAACTTTAAAGCCAAACCAAGAAGGAAAAACAGAAATTGTGGAAGTGGTGATTAGCACGACTGTTAAAATTACCAAGTTAACTTTTGTAGCCAAGGAAGGGACCAGAGGTAAGATTTATACTCCTAATATTGTAGATATTAAGTTGTCTGATTTAAAGATAGGCGATAAAGTAGAAGTTGTCTCAAGTTCAGATATTAAAGGAAAAGATAGTTTTACGGCAGCAACAATCCAATTAACTCAGACTTCAATTAAATAATTTAAAAATTTTTTATAATTTTACTAATCTTTTCTGTCGCGTCGGGATTAGTTAATTTGTAAATATTTGCGCCTAACTGTTTTTTTAAGTAGTTATTAAATAGCAGTTTTTTTATATTTTCCGCCAAAATTTTGGCGGTTATTTTTTTTTGGCTTAAAATTATAGCGGCTTGCGCGTTTTTAAACAGCTCAGCGTTTTCTTCTTGATGGCTGTCAGGAATAGGGATTAAAATAGACGGTTTTTTAAAAAATGACAGTTCGCTTAAAGTTCCGATTCCGCAACGCGAAACAACAATGTCTGCAAGATTGTAAGCGCTAGCCATCTGTTCGGTATTTAAAAATTCAAAAGAATGATAATTCGCAATCGTTGTTATAGATCCTGACAGTTTATTTTTTCCTGTAATATGGATTATTTTGCAAAATTTTGTTAATTCGCTTGTGGATTTCCAAACTAATTTGTTGATCGCCATCGCGCCTGTCCCGCCACCGACAATCAACGCGATCGGAATATCGTTTTTCAAATTAAAAAAACTTTCGACTTTCGACTTTCGGTTTTCGGCTCGCAGGCTTCGCCTGATTGGATTTCCAACCCAAACTGTTTTTCGCGACGAGTAATCTTTTAAGGATTTTTCAAACCCGACAGTAATTTTAGCGGCAAACAGCGCTACAATTTTATTTGACAACGTAGGTCTTATGTCCATCTGGTGAATTAAAGAAGGAACTCTCAATAGCCATCCCGAAAAAATTACTGGAACGCTCACAAAACTGCCTGCTGACAGAATAGCGTCTGGCTTAAATTTGCGGATAATAAAAAATGATTGGACAAATCCAATCAAAATAAAAATAGGGTCTATAAAATTTTTCCAACTAGAGTATCTTCTTAGTTTTCCGCTTGCGACAGTGCTAAATTTGATATTTTCTTTTTCCACCGCTGTTTTTTCAGGTCCTTTTTTAGTTCCGATCCATAAATATTCATTTTTTTCATTTTGATCTTTCCAATAGTCAGCCATCGCAAGCAGCGGAGTAACGGACCCCATTGTTCCGCCGCCTGTTAATAAAATTTTCATATTAAAACTTGATAATACGCTTGCGGATGATCGCAGGAAGGGCATTTTTTAGGCGCTTCGCTGCCGGCATAAGTATATCCGCATTCGCGGCAGACCCAGACAGTCTCTTCGTCCTTTTTAAATACTGTCCCTGATTCTATCGCGGCTAATAGTTTTTCGTACCTTTCCTTATGGTGTTTTTCCGCTTTTGCGATCGCGCGCAATCTATTGGCGATATCGGTTAATCCCTCTTCTTCTGCGATTTTGGCAAATTTTGGATACATCTCTGTGTATTCATAGTTTTCTCCAGTGATTGCCGCTTTTAAATTTTCAGCTGTGTTGCCATAGACTGTTGGCGCTGTTGCTTCTACTTTAATTTCAGACAGATTTTCATCGCTTTCATCCTTTAATTTCTGAATATGCTCGAAGATCCTTTTGGCATGAGTTTTTTCCTGCTCGGCTATCTCCATAAATATTGCCGCAACCTGTTCAAATCCTTCTTTTTTAGCAATTTTTGAATAAAAAGTATAGCGATTTCTAGCCTGCGATTCGCCGATAAACGCTTTTGTTAAATTTTGGATTGTTTTTTTCATATTTTTATTTTAAAAATATTTTAATAATTTACCTGCAATGCTCGAGGACAGGGAGTCGCCATATCATCCTATATGGCGCCCCGTTGGATAACGGGGCGAACCCCGATTTACAGGACTCCCGCCAATAATAATTTACCTGCAATGCTCGGGGACAGGGAGTTGAACCCCGATTTACAGGACCAAAACCTGCTGTCCTACCATTAGACGATCCCCGAGCGTTATAGATAAATTGTTCCGAGGCAGGGATTTGAACCCCGATTAACTGGACCAGAACCAGCCGTCCTACCATTAGACGACCTCGGAAATAACATCATCAATCTTAACCTGTTTTTTTGCGAATTGCAAGAGTATCTGATATTTTATATTACTATACACCGTTCTTATAAGATCGCTAATCTTTATTTTAATAGTTTAAAGCAATTTTACAAATTTTCATCTATAAATTTTTTTAACGCGGCTAAATCCCTTTTGTCTTTATCGTAATAAAATGTTTTTATGCCGACAGATTTAGCGCTTTTTACCGCATCTTTGTTGTGTTCAAAATAGATTGCATCTTTGGCGTCAAGATTAAAATATTCAAGCAGCATTTCGTAATATTTTGGATCAGTTTTTTCAGGGTTATGCTTTAATGTAAATACTTCATAGGGCATATTATTTAACCCAAATTTTTTCATTTTTTCATCAGTCGCCCCAGTTAGAATAATTTTTTTGTTAGGATATTTTTTAAGCATTTTATGCATTTTATCAAAAATTCCTTCGCCCTTAATAACAAAAGCGTGAATTGCGTCTACTAAAATTGTTTTCATGTTATTGTTGATTAGTAAAATTTAAATATTTTTAAATAGAATCATTGCTTTTCCAAAACAACCTCAATTTCAACCTGTTTTTTCGCGAATTTCAAAAGTATTTTATGCTTCCCTGTTGTTTTAATTGGTTTTTTTAATAATACTTGCTTCTCTTTTACTAAAAAATTTTGTTTTTGCAATTCGCTGGCGACCGCCCTTGAGTCAATAGCGGCGTAAAGTTTGCCTTGCTCATTTGTTTTAACTTTTATTTTTAATTTTAACCCCTTTATTTTTTCAGCGATTTTTTTATCGCTAACCAGCGCTTTTTTAACAACGCTGGCGTTTTTAGTGTTCTGTTTTTTCGCCTCCGCTATTGTTTGCGCGTTTGCGATTTTAGCCAAACTGTTCGGCAGTAAAAAATTATCTGCATAGCCATTTTTAACCTTTTTAACATCGCCAACATCGCCTAATCCTTTAATCTGTTTTAATAAAACTACTTTCATATAAATTTTTGTTTATTAAATTTAACGCGATAAACTTAAAAATTTGTCATCCTGAATTTATTTCAGGATCTGTGTTTGCTGCCAGTTAAATATTACTCAGCAAGATAAATTATGACGCTTAAAGTTTTATTGACCTTAATCATAATATAGCGAATAGTAGCGACAGATTCTGAAACAAGTTCAGAATGACAGGCAGAAATTTAATCGTTTAATATCTCTAAGGCTTTGTCTAATTGCGGATCGCGGTCGCTACTGTAATCTTCTTCCGTCAGTTCAACTTCAATATCGGGCGCGATCCCTTCGCCGTCAATCATTCTTTCATTCGGCGTAAGCCATTTAGCGACAGTTAATTTAATATTAGACCCGTCGCTTAAGTGGCGCAAATCCTGCACAGATCCTTTTCCAAAAGACTGCTTGCCGATTATTGTTGCTAAGCCGTGATCTTGCAAGGCGCCAGCGACAATCTCCGATGCTGAAGCGCTGCCCTCGTTAATCAGCGCCACTGTTGGAAGCGCGGCAAGTTCAGCGCGTCCGCGCGATTTGTAATAATTTTTATTATTCTGGCTGAATTTTTCAACAACAATTATATCGCCTTTTTTAATCCAACTTTCCGCAATATCAGTGGCAATTCCCAAAAAACCGCCTGGATTATTCCTTAAATCCAAAACAACGCCTTGTAAATTTTTTCCTAAATTTTCTTGTATCGCCTGTCCGAACAGATCTGCGGTATCCTGATTAAAATGCGAAATTTTAATATATAAAATGTTGTTTTCTTTTAATTCCCATTTAACAGTTTCGTAATGGATGCGCCCGCGGACAATCTCTATTTTTTGCGTTTCATCCTGCCCGTCGCGAAAAATCGTTAAAATAACTTTTGTTCCGGCTTCACCTCTGATCAACCGAACGGCTCCGTCAAGAGAAAGGTAGGTAGTGTCAGCATCATCAATTTTATATACTTTATCTCCAGCTTTCAATCCCGCTTTTTCTGCTGGACTATCAGGTAGTGGCGAAATAATTGTTAAAATATTATTTTTTATTCCTATTTCAGCGCCTATACCTTCAAATTCTGATGTTAATTCTTGCGCAAATTCTTCAGCTGTTTTCGGCTCCATAAATATAGAATATGGATCCCCGAGCGAAGCGACTTGCCCTGCTATCGCCCCATAGAGCAGTTTTGTTTCCGAAATTGGCCTGTCAATATAGGAATCTTGAATTATATCCCACGCTTCCCAAAAAAGGTTAAAGTCAGCGTCTTTTGACAGATAATCAGGTAGTTCGTCTTTATTAAGAACAAGCCCGCCAGCGTTAGAAATCCCCCTTTCTTTTTCGGTTTCTTCGCCGACAACTACGCCAAAAACAAAACTTGTTATAATTATCAGGATTGTTAAATTAAAAATAAAAAAAGTTTTCCAGAACCTATTTTTTTTAGATTGTTGCATATTTATAATATTTTTATATTTTTTATATTTTCATCAGCTATTTTTTGAATTTTCTTAATTTCAACTTGCCCGCTTTCGCTTTTAAAAAGATGTTTGAACCTTTTTTGCAGTTTTAGATATTCTTCAACCGCAGGGCGGTTTTTAGGACAAGACATAACCTTTGTGATTTTTCCGTATTCGGCTTCAAATATCGGCCAAAGACCTGTTTGATGCGCCAATATTCCGATTTTAATTGTGTCTTTTGGATCAATTCCCCAGCCCGGAACGCAAGGGACTAAAATTTGCACATATTTCGGACCAGTGAAAGACAGCGCTTTTTTAATTTTATTTTTTATGTCCATTGGATATCCGACGCTTGCGGTCGCGACATAAGCGACGCGATGCGCCATGGCGATTGCAGGCATATTTTTCTTGCGGAAAGCCGAGCCGAACGACTGCTCTCCTGATGGGCTGGTCGTGGTATGAGCGCCGTAAGGTGTCGCTCCGGATGCCTGCACACCTGTGTTCATATACGCTTCATTATCATAGCAGATATAGAGAATGTCCTCGCCCCTTTCCCACATTCCTGAAATCAGCCCGAAGCCGATGTCATAGCTTGCGCCGTCTCCGCCTTGGGCAATAACATTTATTTTTTTATCTTGCGCTTTTTGTTTTAATCCTGCGGAAATTCCAGAAGCGACGGCTGACGCGTTTTCAAAAAGAGAGTGTATCCAAGGCATTCCCCATGCAGTTTCAGGATATGGCGTCGTAGTCACTTCCAGGCAGCCAGTGGCGTTTGAAATTATCGTATTCGGCCCGGCGGCCTCAGCTGCCAGCCGTGCCGCGATTATCTGCCCGCACCCGCCGCAGGCGCGATGCCCAGAGGATAAAGCTTGATTGGGTTTTTGTTTGGTTTTATTCATAGTATAATAAATTTGGTAATAATATTCTGTTTGTTTAATTCAATTTTATTTTACTTCATAATACAAAATTACGCAATACCGCTTTTTGAATTTTTAAATAGTATGGGCGGGTTGCGACCTGCCCCCACTCTGTTTTTTTAATGTCTATTGAAATATTATTAAAATAATCTATGCTTAAGGAAAAATATATCTAACACCTGTCTTTGCGAGCGGAGTGCAACGGAGCGAAGCAATCTCATTACTAAACGAGCTAATTTATAGTCATAGATTTTTTCGTTTAGCAATGAGATTGCTTCGTCGCTCTCTCTCATTGCGTTCGCTCGGTTCCTCGCAAAGACAGGACGAAAAACACCATGCTTTCAATTAATGAGATAAAATTAAACAAAACGATTAAAATTAATAACGAGCCGTATTCGGTCGTTTCCGCGCAACACCTTAAAATTGGGCGCGGTGGCGCGATTTTAAAGACGAAATTAAAGAATTTAATCAGCGGAAATGTTTTAGATCACACTTTTAAAGGCGCTGACAAGGCGGAAGAAGCGGATTTAGCGCGCTCAAAAGCTGATTTTCTGTATCAAGAAGGCGATGAATATTTTTTTATGGACCAGGTCTCTTTTGAGCAGTTCTCTTTTGATAAAAACCTGCTCGGCGCTAAAACGGATTTTTTAAAAGACGGTCTTGAAGTTGATGTTTTAAATTTTGAAGACAGTCCAGTAGCGATAGATCTTCCGAAAAAAGTTGAATTAAAGGTTGTTGAAGCCCCGCCCGGAATTAAAGGCGACACGGCGCAAGGCGGAACAAAGCAGGTTGTTTTGGAAACAGGCGCGACAATAAATGTCCCGCTCTTTATAAATGCAGACGACATTGTGCGGGTGAACACTGAGACAGGGAAGTATGTTGAGAGAGTTTAGATAAATTTTCAATTTTCAATCAATTTTTAATTTGAAATGAAATTTAAATAAATAAATTTTAGTTATTTAAAATTGTCATCCTGAATGAAGCGATAGCGAAATGAAGGATCTGTTTTGATTATTGCTGAATTATTTTAAAATTATTTCAGTTTGATATTTAGTTGCCTAAAAATATTTCGTTATTAGTAAAACAGATTCTTCGGCTATCGCCTCAGA
>JAGLTA010000064.1 GCA_023135505.1 Candidatus Parcubacteria bacterium
TACCTATGTACTCATCTTGTACATAGACTTGACAAGAAGTTAATTTTTTGCTATGATGCAGGGATATTAATTTTTTTAGTATTAACCAAAGTTATAAAAAAAAGGAGGAAAACAATGAAGATAGAGAAAGAATTTATTACTTCGGTTTCGGGAAAGTGTTTTGAGGTTGATGTGTCAAACGGAACTTGTAGAAAGTTTGGCTACTGGCACGGCGAGGCAATCATTCATGATTCGGCAGGTAAAGGGGTTGTTGCTGGAGTTGCTCCCGCAACAGACAGAGTTACATCGCAAGATGTGCTATGGTGTAAATTTATGATTATGGCGGGAGGGCTCTATATATCACATCAAGAGACGACATTAAGAGATGTAAGTAATATAATGTCGCTTAACACTATTGCCACCAATACATCTATAAGCAATATTTATAGATTGAGGTGGCTTTCTTTTTTTAAAAAAATTTTAAAATGGTTTATAAAATTAAAATATTTGTTGAATAAAATTTTGGAATATAAAAAATTATGTCATTCTGAGCGACTATCAGGAGCGAAGAAGCTGCTTTATTTGCTAATTGTAATATTACTAAAACAACCGAACGTTAAACCGAGATGATTTTAAAATAATATAGTTAATGTTCAAGCCAGATTCTTTGTCGCCTTACTCATCAGAATGACAGCAGTTTTTTTTGATAAAATCTTTATTTTTCAGCCACGCTAAAGTCTGTTTTATTCCTGTTTCTAAATCTGTTCGCGGACGCCATTTTAAAAATTTCTTTGCCTTATTATAATTTAGCGCGCTTCTTTTTACTTCGCCGAGCTTGTCTTTTTCCCGCTTATAATCCAATCTTTTTTTTGTTATTTTTTCAATCGTTTCAATAAGATTTAAAACGCTTGTCTCTTTACCGGCGCCAATATTAAAAACACCTGTGTATTTAGAGTTTTTAGATAATATCATAGCGCTAACAATATCATCAACATAGGCATAATCCCTTGTTTTTGATCCGTCTCCGTAAAGTATGCTTTGATCGCCGACCACGGCATTATGCGTGAATATTCCGATTACCCCGCATTCGCCTCCCTTGTATTGTCGCGGACCGTAAACATTTGCCAGCCGCAATACCGCGTAATTCAGATTGTACAACTCTTTTTGCAGCTCTAAATATCTTTCAGCGGCGTATTTATGGATTGCGTAAGGAGATAGTGGATAGATTAAATCTTCTTCAATAGCAGGATTAGAAATATCTCCGTATAAAGCGCCTCCTGTTGAGGCGAATATAACTTTTTTTATTCTGTTTTTAGCGCTGTGTTTAAATATAGCCAAACTTCCCAAAACATTAACCTTGTTGTCAAAAACTGGATCTTCAATCGATTTTCTAACATCAATCTTGGCAGCCAAATGAAAAACATAATCAAATTTTTCTTTTTTGAAAATTTTTTCAATATCGCTGGAGCAAATGTCTATTTCGTAAAATTTTGCTTTTGGATTAAGACATTCCTTTTTTCCGCTAATTAGATTATCAATAATAACAACATCGTCCCCGATTTTAATCAATTCATCAGCTAAGTTGGAGCCGATAAACCCCGCTCCACCTGTAATCAAAACTTTGCTCATAAAATTTATTTTTAATAGATTTTTACTAACTCTAACAAAATTATTTTTTTAAAGCAAATATTAGACTTGTCGCATAATAAATTTTTACTGCAATTTCTCATCCGAAGGATGATAAACTATATTTCGGTCAAATTTTCCAAAAA
>JAGLTA010000065.1 GCA_023135505.1 Candidatus Parcubacteria bacterium
CCTATATATTTGTAGTGACGGGTTTTAAACCCGTCACTACGAAAAATTGTTTGAAAAATTTGCCTCAAAATTTGAAAATTTCGTAAAAAAAATTTATTACGCGACAAGTCTATTTTTAGTTTTTAAGACATTTTTTAGAATACCACTAGACAAAATTATTTTTTTATGTTATGCTTTTTATGTAAATCAAATTTCTTTTAATTTTATATTAAAGAGTTTGACATCGTTAGTAAAGTGTAGAGATATAGTCGAATTTCTACGAGTTACTGCGTATTAATTAATTTTTATCTTTACATTTTATGCAAGGAACAATCAAAAAATTGGTTGACGGTAAAAACTTTGGTTTTATCGCCCAAGAAGATGGAGAAAAAGATCTTTTTTTCCATGCCAACGAATTAGTTGGAGTTAGTTTTGATGAATTAAGAGAAGGCGATGCTGTCAGTTTTGAGGCGCAAGATACCCCAAAAGGACAAGCAGCCGTACAAGTGAAAAAAGCGTAAGTTATTTTCAACAATACTAATAGTAAAAAAAACCGCCAATCAGGCGGTTTTTTTGTTGCGTTGTTGTATGGAACGAAAATTTTCGTTCCCTACGGTTTTAGATTTTTTATAAAGACAACCTGTGTATAACTTGTGGCGCTATAGTGTTATTATGTTGAATTTAAAGGGATTATTAAAGGTATTGACATAGTTATTAAATTGTGCTATAATTATAAATAACTAAAATAGTTTTTTAAAATAAAATAGAAAAAAGAGCAATAAATGTAAAATTATTTGTATTTACAACTTTCTTTTCTACTGTTTTTTCAAAAAAGCTGCTTATAACCCGGCATTTGTAGCGCAAAAATAAAAATAAAAAATAAAAGGCGGATTTTTATAGTTATATAACTTGGAAATATTGCCAAAGACGGTAGAAAGGAATTAAAAATAACAAGCAAGTCGGGCTTGTTGCGTCAGCTCCTTAAAAAGTTAATATTTTTTTCTAATCAGAGTGAAAAATATTTATTTATGGAGCCGAGAGGCGCTACAGCCCATATATTATAAAAATAAGGGGCGCTAGTAGCGCCTTTTTTGTTTGGTTAATAGTCCTTAAATAAAAGCGTTAAAGTTTATTAACAAGTTATCTGCAAGTTATCCACACTCAATAAAGATTTAGCTTAAGGTACGGCTTGACTTTTTCTTTTTTATCTATAATATAGATATAATAATCTGATAGCGCTAATTTTTTAAATATCCTTGAATTACGAAATAGGTTAAAATGACAAAAAAAGACTTTTCGTAATTAGAAAAAATATGCTTAATACTAATCAGCAAATATTTAACATTATTGAGAAGCATGAAAATATTCTTATTATTTTTCAGCAAAATTATAGCGGGGACGCGCTTAGTTCCGCGCTGGCTTTGTTTATGTTTTTGCAAGAATCAGGAAAAAATGCTGATATTGTCTGCGAGAATTTTAAATTAAAAGAAAAATTTCAATTTTTGCCTAATGCGAAAGAAGTTAAATCAAAATTAATCCGTTCTAAAAATTTTGTTATCAATATAAAAACCGGCAGTGCTGAAGTTGATTCTTTGCGCTATGAAAACAAAGATGGATTTTTAAGCATAATTATTGAGCCGAAGCATGGGCTGTTTAGCGCGAAAAATGTTACTGTGCCTGAAAAAAATTTTGAGTACGACCTGATTTTTACGCTAAATACGCCAGATTTGGATTCTTTAGGAAATATTTTCGCGGATAACGCGCATTTTTTCTATAATACTCCCATAATAAATATTGACTATCTGCCCGGCAATGAAAATTACGGACAGATTAATTTAATTAAACTTAATTCAAGTTCAACAGCCGAAATAATTTTTTCTTTACTACAAGAAAAGCGCGAAGAAAAAATTAGTGAACCGATTGCAGAACTTATTTTAACTGGAATAATTGACGCTACAAACAGTTTTAAAAGCTTGAATATTACCTCCAAAACTCTGAATTCAGTCGCCCAACTAATCTCCATAGGCGCAGATCGCGAAAAGATTGTTAAAAATTTATGCCGAATATACTCAGTAAGTCTTTTGAAACTATGGGGAAGAGTATTGGCGCGCATCAAAGACGACGCTGGCAAAGGTATCGCATGGTCGCTGATTACGCCAGAAGATTTTATAAAAACAGGCACTGACGAAAGCCACTTGGAACTGATTATTGATGAATTGATTATGAATATTCCAAAACTTAATACTGCGGCTCTTTTTTATAAAAATAGAAATAACGAAGTAAAAGTTATTTTAAAGAACAGAAGCCAGATTGACATTATGCCTGCCGCATCACAATTTGATTATTATGGCAATAACAGCTTTTTAACTTTATCATCTCCAAATAAAAGCTTAATTGACACTGAAAAAGCTGTTATTGAAAAATTGAAACAGTGTTTTTAAAGTAATTTTTGTTGTGGTATAATAAAGTTAGATTAGAATTAAATTTTTATTTTTTTTTATAAGATTTATGAAAAAAAATTTAAACATTAAATTTGAAGAAGCCGTTCGTTTACTTGTAAATCATTTTCCAATTTCTGATGAGACAAGCAGGAAACCAGTTTTGTTTCACGATATTAGAGTAGGCGTTTATTTATACGAAAATGGATATTCTAAAGATATTGTTTTGGCTGGCGTTTTACATGACGCGATTGAATGGTTTGAAATTAGTGAACAAATATTAAGAGATAAATTTAGGGAAGATGTAGTTAAATTGATATTAGCGAGCACAAAAGACTACACAATTGAAGATAAAGAAGAAAAAACAAAAGAATTAATTAAGCGTTGCGCGCGAAACGGGCAAGACGCGCTTATTGTGAAAACCGCCGATATCATTGATAGTTTTAAATGGTATTCCAGCCAAGACAATAAAGGCGAGCTTCAGTACTGTATGAGAAACGCAAATGCGATTTTTAAATATAAGCCAGATAATTTTAACGATAAAATATTTAAGGAATTGAAAAAATGGCAAATTAAATTTTCAAATTTAATAAGATAAATTTTTTAAAAATATGTTTAAGACAATAACAATTTCACAAAAAGGGCAAATAACCATTCCGAAAGAGATAAGGCAGAGATTTAATATTATGCGCGGAACTAAAATTTTTTTATCAGAAGATAATGATAAATTAATTTTGGAATTGAAAAATAATAAGCAAGAAAAAGAAGAATGGCAATTTTTGGCTGAAAAAAATATGTCTAAAATTTGGGATAATAGCCAAGATGAAAAAATATGGGCAAAATATTTAACAAAGTAACGCAAAGAGAAATTTGGCTGGTGTCTTTTCCGTTTTCTGATTTTAAAAACAGTAAAGTAAGACCTGTTTTAATTGTTTCTAAAAATAAATTTAATAATTATTCAGACGATGTTATTGTCTGCGGAATTACTTCAAATATAGCAAAAAGCAATCATTATGCTGTTAATATTGATAATAGTAGTTTAGAGAACGGCTATCTGACAGTTTTTTGTTGTATCAAGATTGAAAATGTTTTAAAAATAGATAAAAAATTATTAGTAAAAAAAATTGGCAAATTAAAAAATGGAATTTTTAATAAAGTTTTAGAGAAATTAAATTCATTATTTTAAAGCAATTGAAAGGAATTTTTATTAGTGATTGATTAAATTTTTCAAAAAAGGGCATGTAGCTCAGCGGTTAGAGCGCCACGCTTATAACGTGGATGTCGGAGGTTCAATTCCTCCCATGCCCACTATCTCAGATGTCGGAATTCGGATGTCAGATGTCGGATTATATTTGAATAGTCCGAAATCCGATATCCGAATTCCGAAAGGGCGTATAGCTCAGCTGGTTAGAGCGCCACGGTGACATCGTGGAGGCCTCCCGTTCGAATCGGGATACGCCCACACAATTTATTTATTGATAAAGATTTATTATTGGCGACAATAGCCATCTCGTAAAACCGCCCAAAAGACCGGTTATCATCAAACAAGACAAAAAGATAATTAAGATCCCGAATAGCTTTAAGACAAGGCGCGTTCCGCCCTCTCCATGAAGCCATTTTTCAGCCCAGCCGATAGATCCGATGGTCCTAAAAAACCATTCAGAATATCGGACAAAAAGATAACCGACAGCGATGCCGATTAAGCCAAAAATAATTCTTCCCGCAATTGTCATATAATATAAATTGAAATTATGGTGGGCAGAGGAGGACTTGAACCTCCGACCTCTTCCTTATCAGAGAAGCGCTCTAACCAGCTGAGCTACCTGCCCGTTATTAGTTATTAATTATTCTACAAAAAAAATATAAAAAATCAAGCCCTTGAGATTTGCGCGGCAAACAGCCTTTTTATTTTATGGCAAAAAAAAATTTCGCGGAAAATTTTTTTTCTTTTGACGCAAAAGCCGTTAAAGGCGAAGGAATAGGAAAAAAAATTGGATTTCCAACTATAAATTTAGATAAAATTCGTTTAAAAATTGATTACGGAGTGTATTTAGTTGAAGCTGAGATTGATAATAAAAGATATAAAGGGCTGCTGCATTTTGGACCGAAAAAAACTTTTGCTAATAATATTTCTTTAGAGTTGCTTCTAAAAAATTTTATTTCCGATATTAGCAGCAAACAGATTAAAATAGCAATTATTAAAAAAATAAGGGATATAAAAAAATTTGCCAATATTAAAGATCTTCAAAATCAGATTAAGCAAGATTTAAAATTATGTTAAACAAAAATATTATAATTAATCTGAACAAAATAAAACAGGCGGACTTAGTCGTTGGCATTCCGTCGCATAATGAGGCGGATAATATCTCTTTTGTCGCGGAACAGGTTGACAAAGGGATAACCAAATATTTCAAGCAATATAAAGCTGTTATTATTAATGTTGACCATAACTCCACGGATAACACAAAAGGCGCTTTTTTAAACGCCCAAACAAAAACCGCTAAAATATATATTTCCACGCCGCCGAATTTGCCAGGCAAAGGCAACGGTTTTTATAATTTGTTTAAATTCGCGAAAAATTTAAAAACGCAGGCGATAGCCGTTGTTGACGCTGACTTAAAAAGCATATCGCCCGAATGGATTAAATGGCTGATAACGCCAATCTTGCAAGGCGTTGATTACGCGGCGCCTGTTTATTCAAGATGCGAGTATGACGGAACAATAACTAATAATATTTGCTACCCGCTGGTTTACGGATTATTCGGATATAATATTAGGCAGCCGATCGGCGGAGATTTTTCTTTTTCGCCTAAATTATTAGAATACTGGCTTAAACAGCGATGGCATAAGACTACATATCAATACGGTGTTGATATTTTTATGACAATGAACGCGATTTTAGGAGGATTTAAAATCGCGCAAGCGGGACTGGGGGCTAAGATTCATAAGCCGAGCGCGCCGAAATTAAGCTTTATGTTTTCTCAAGTCGTTACCACGCTTTTTGAAATTATAAAAGAAAATAAAAAAATATGGCTTAACGCTAGCGGCAAAAAAAATATTCCTTATGTTGGCGGTAATATTATGAAACCTCCGCAGACATTAAGCGTTGATTATAAAAATATTAAAAAGGCTGCTATTTTAAATTTTCAGGAAAATAAGGATATTTTAGCTGCCGCGCTAAGCAAAGATGTTTTTAAAAAAGTTAAAAAAATGTACGGCAAAGAAGATATAAATATCAATGATGAGTTGTGGTGCAAGATTTTATATGACGCTGTTTACGTTTATGATAAGACAAATTTAAGCGGCAAAATAATTGAGGCGCTAAAACCGCTTTATTTTGGGCGTTTTGCAAGTTTTTATAAATCAACAATAGACAAGCCGTCTGAAATTTGCGAAAAAGAGATTATTGGCCAAGCAAAGCTTTTTTGGAATAATCGCGATTATTTGATTAAAAAATACAAAAAAGATTAAATTAGACCTATTGCATAATAAGTTGCCCCGTTATACAACGGGATAAACTCCGCGAGATTTTCAGATTTTGAGGCAAATTTTTCAAATAATTTTATAAGTCTATATAGACATATAGGCGTTAAAATTTTTGGAAAATTT
>JAGLTA010000066.1 GCA_023135505.1 Candidatus Parcubacteria bacterium
GGCGAGATAAAAATCAGATTTTTAGTAAATAGCTATAATAATACCAAAATTATCAAAACTTCTTTTTCAATTTCTAACGATTCTTTTCAAGAAATTAAAAAAAAAGTAGAAGCCGTAATCGGCGGCAACAAGATAATCGCTAAAATGTAAATATTTTTATCAAAAAAATGCGCTAACAGATAAAATTATTATCCATTAGCGCAAATTGTAAATTTACGAATTACGAGGCAGATTGTGTTATGCGTCCACAACGCCTACATATATTAGTAAGTCCTTTTTGGTAACTGGTTATATCAAAACTTTCGCATTGGGAGCATTGATATTCAAATGGCCGAAGTTTAATTGAAGATCGAGTTTCTTCTTTCTTGCTCATTTTAGTGTCCGAAAAAACAAGGATACCGTTTGCATATTCCATAGGTCTCCCGTATTTTTTTATCGCTTTTTTCTTTTCCCTCCTTTTTTTTGCTAAATTTACAGACATTTTATTACCCTCCTTTTGGTTGATATTTTATTTAAAATTTAAGCATATTTTTTAAAAAAGTCAATATCAATTTTGAAATTTTTTGACTTTAACGGTTTCTGTTGTTATAATTTTAATAAAATAACGATTTGTGATAGTTTTTTTATATCAAATATTTTGTCATCCTGAACTTGTTTCAGGATCTGTCATTACTTATCACTAAATTATAATCAGATTAGTAAATATTGAATTTATGTTTCGTTAATTTTAATTGTAATGTAGCGAACCACAGGCACAGACCCTGAAATAAATTCAGTGTGACAGTAATAAATTTTATTTAAAAAATTATCACCATTTGTAAATTAAAATAATAAAATATGAAAAACAAGAATGAAAATTCAATGGACAAAATCGTTTCTCTTTGCAAGAGAAGAGGATTTATTTTTCCGTCGTCGGAAATTTATGGCGGGTTTTCCGCTGTTTATGATTATGGTCCTTACGGCGTTGAATTAACGAATAATATAAAAAAGGAATGGTGGAAAACTATGGTTCAGATGCGGGAAGACATTGTCGGACTGGACTCGGCGATTTTTATGAATCCGAAAATTTGGGAAGCGAGCGGGCATACTTCCGGTTTTTCAGATCCTTTGATAGAATGCAAAAAATGCCACAGCAGATCAAGGGTTGATCATCTCTTGGAGGATGTAGGGGTTTTTGCCGATGAAAAAATGAGCGAAGAGGAGATCCAAGAAATTTTTTCAGAAAATAGAGAAAAGATAAAATGCCCGAAATGCGGGCAGAGCGATTTTTCCGAAGCAAGAAAATTCAATCTTTTAGTTCAAGCGAATCTGGGGAATTTTACCAGCGACTGGACAAAAGACCCAGTCTATCTTCGAGGAGAGACCTGCCAGGGGATTTATGTCAATTATAAAAATATTTTGGATTCAACTCGCGTTAAAATACCTTTCGGCATCGCGCAGATCGGCAAAGCGTTCAGAAATGAAATAACCGCGCGGCAGTTTGTTTTCAGGACAAGGGAATTTGAGCAGATGGAGATGCAATATTTTACCAGTCCTGAAAAAGAGATGGAAGAGTATGAAAAATTGCGAAAAGAGCGATTGAAATATTATTTAGATTTAGGAATTAAAAAAGAAAATCTAAAATGGCATAAGCATGAAAACTTAGTTTTTTACGCGAAAGAGGCGTATGACATTGAGTATAAATATCCGTTTGGATTTAAAGAACTGGAAGGAGTTCACGCGCGCGGAGATTATGATTTAAGCCAGCATGGAAAATTTTCAGGAAAGGATTTGTCTTATTTAGATCAGACAACTAAAGAAAAATATATTCCGCATATTATAGAATCGTCGGTCGGGGTCGGCAGAACAATGCTGGCGGTTTTATGCGATGGTTATACAGAAGAAAAAATAGGCGAAGAGAGCAGGACTGTTTTAAAAATAAGTAAAAAATTATCGCCGATAAAAATCGCTGTTTTTCCATTGTTGAAAAACAAGGACGAACTTGTCAAGAAGGCAAAAGAGATTTTTAACAGATTAAAAATTTCATATATATGCGAGTTTGACGCCAGCGGAAATATTGGCAAGCGTTACCGCCGACAAGACGAGATCGGCACACCGCATTGCATCACAGTTGATTTTGACAGTTTAGAAAAAAATGATGTTACTGTAAGAGACAGAGACACCATGAAGCAGAAGCGGATAAAAATAGAAGATTTAGAAGATTATTTTAAAGATAGTTTTTAAAAAATAATTTTATGGAAAAAGTAAAAATCGGGGTTTCAGGAAATAGAGGCAGTTTTTCCGAAGAAGCCGCGAACTATTATTGCGCGAAAAACGGAATTAAAGATTACAAGCTTGAATATTTAATCAATGTCGCGAGCGTTTTGCGCGCGCTCAATAGCGGCGAAATCGCCAAAGGCGTTTTTCCGATTGAAAATTCAAACGGCGGAATTGTTTATGAAGCAGTTTACGCAATGAGCGAATATAATTTTAAGATTGAGAATATATTTGAAATAGATATTCAGCATTGCTTGCTTGCAAAAAAAGGAATAAAAACAAGCGAAATTAAAAAGATTGTTTCGCACCCGCAGGCGCTTAAGCAATGCCGCATGTATTTAAAGCGAAAATGGAGCGAAGAAGAATTACAGGAATACAGCGACACGGCAAGCGCGGCAAAAGATATTTCCGCAGGCGTTTTAACAAAAGATTGTGCCGCGATCGCTCCGAAAATTTGCGCGCAACTATATGGGCTGGATATTTTAGAGCATGGAATTCAAGACCTGAAATTTAATTTCACGACTTTTATAGCTGCTGTTAAACAAGACTGAAATAATAAAAATTGAAAATATAGATTTGTATATTGTCAAAAATTTGATAAAATGACAATATAAATTTGCATATTGTCAAAAATTTGATAAAATGACAATATAATTATTTATATTGCCAAAATTATGAAAAATTTTAAATCCGGAACATATAAACAACAATTTGATTATAAAAGTTTTACACCGTCTTTAATTAATAGAAATTTTAAATGGGAAGACAAAAAAATTGATATTTTATACGGCGAATCCATGCGTTTTTTAGGAGAGTTAAACGCTTATTCAAAACTTGTGCCTGATGTTGATTTTTTTATTCAGATGAATGTTGTAAAAGAGGCAACAAAATCAAATATGATAGAAGGAACGCAAACAGGCATCAATGAAGTTGTTTTGCCAAAAGAAGAAATAAATCCTGAAAAAAGAGATGATTGGAATGAAGTGCGAAATTATATTAAAGCAATAAATTATTCTGTTAATAAATTGCAAGCTATTTCTTTATCAATGCGTCTTTTAAAAAAAGCGCATAAAATTTTATTGTCTGGCGTTCGCGGGAAACATAAAACTCCAGGAGAATTGCGCAGAAGCCAAAATTGGATCGGCGGCTCCTCTCTGTCTGATGCTTTTTTTATCCCGCCTAACAATGAAGAAGTTGCTGGTTTAATAAGCGATTTAGAAAAATTTTGGCACAATAAAAAAATTGATGTCCCTGTTTTGATTAAAATAGCTATTTCTCATTATCAATTTGAAACAATTCATCCATTTTTAGATGGGAACGGAAGGCTTGGACGATTACTTATTACTTTGCAATTGGTGGATTCTAAAATTTTAACAAAACCGACGCTGTATTTGTCCGCGTTTTTTGAAAGAAATAAGGCTTCTTACTATGATTCGCTAACAATAGCAAGAAAAACAGATAATTTAGAACAATGGATTAAATTTTTTTTAAACGGAATTATTGCAACTGCGCAAGATAGCGTTAACACTTTCAAGCAAATAGTTGATTTGCGCCAAAAGTATAATTCTAAAATTATAACCTTGGGCGCGCGCGCTAAAAATGCGCAAGAATTGATTTTATTCATGTTTTCAGAACCGATTATTAATATAAAAAATGCTGAAAAAATATTAAATATTAGTTTCAGCAGCGCTAATCGTCTTTTAAAATCTTTGGTTAGACTTGATATTTTAAAAGAGATAACTGGATTTTCCCGCAACAGACTATTTGTTTTAGAAAAATATTTAGATTTGTTTTAAAAATAATTTTATGAAAAAAGAAAAAAATTAAAGCAAAATTTATGAGTTTTGAAAAAAATTAAAAATTAAATTCATGGAAACTTTTAGTTCTCAATACGAAAATGATTACAAAAATAAAAATTTAGTTGACTGTAAAATACTTTTTTGGTTTAGGGGTTTTATGAGTTTTCAAAATTTTGAAATCAAAAAAAGTGATTTTAAAATTTTAGTTTTTCGTGAACAAAATGAGATAAGGATTATTATGGATAGAAAAATTCCAGAGAGTTTAGTGGACGATCTCAAAACTTTAGAAAAATCATCACTAAATTTTTTAAATGGTTATATCAACGACGCAGTGCCATATATCAATCAAAAATTAAAAGAAAATAAATATTTAACTATTCAGATTATTAATAGACCAATTTCTATTTTGGATATTCAGGGCTTATCAATTGCTAATCTTAAAAATAACGAAAAATTTTGGATACCATGGCCTACGGGTTTTGGCGATTTTCCATTTTTAAATACTAACCCTAAAAAATATGATTTTGTTTATATAAGAGATTTGATAGATGCTATGACTTCTTATTTATATCATGATTATGACGAATGTATTAGGAAAATAATAACTTCTTTGGACAACGCTTTAAATTATTATAAGACCAAAGAAAGAATAATAAAAGAGAAAAAGAAAAAAAATGAAAAACTATATTTCAAAAAAATAATGGACGAAATCGTTAAAAGACCAGAATTAAACTACAATATTAAAAAAATTTACGATACAAGAAATAAGATTGTTCATGAAAAAATAAGACTTAATCAAAATGATGATATGCTATGTAAAAAGGGAATAGGGACTCTTTTGTATATTTACAAGATGTATTTATGTGATTCAGATAAATTGTCAAATTATATTTTTCAAATTGAAATGCAATTTAATTCCGAAATACTGTTTTTAAGAGGAATGAAAATAGAGCATTTTATACAAGAGGATGATGAAAAAACAGAGATTATTAAAACTCCAGAAGACCTAAATAATTCTATGTTTAATTCAATTAAAATAAAAGATAAAGAAATAAGCAGATTGTTTTATGGAAATAAAAACCAAAATACAACAACATAAACCAGAAATATTTACTGTTTTTAATAATGAAATTCAAGGACGGCTTGACCCTTATTTTTATCGTGTTGAATTTAGAGAGTTATAAGAAAAATTAAAAAGCAGATTGGAAAAAGCGAAAGAGGAAGTTGAAAAAATTTTATTAGATTAAATAAAATCGCAATTTAACTAAAAATTATGATATAATAGATTAAAACAATTTTTAACAAAAAAATTTATGGAACAGATTAAAATGGAGCAAATTAAAAACAATCAGATAGATAATTTAATACCAATAGAAGAAGAAAAAAATAAGACAGAAATACTTACGCTTAAAGAAGCAGAAAGGGCTATACGTTTTGGATATGGAATAAGAGAAGAACTTTTAGAAGAGTTAAAATTAATAGAAGGAGAAGAAGAAGCAAAGAAAAAATGTAATAATATTTGCGCGGAAATTAGCAAAAAAGAGTTTAACGGATCAGCGAGTGAAGCGGAAAAACATATCTTTCATTGGGTTTTGTGCGCTGAAGCAATGCGCCGCTACAAAGAAGATGCAGACAAGCTTATTTACGACATTACAGATAGAGTAATAATAGCGGCATTAACAAAAAAATTAATAGAAACAAGAATGAGGAGAAGAGCAAAAATGAAAAAATTAAATTAAGATAAGATAAAAATTGATTTTCAAAAATTCAAGCAAAGCGATTTTGAAATTGCGGGAAATTTAAAAATCTGCTATAATAAAAATCAAAAGTTGTCAGCATCTTTAAATTTATTAACAGACCTACGCAGTAAGTCTAATGAAACTTATGGGATTATTCAGCTCTAACTATAATTATTTAGGCATTAATTTGGGCACATCAAGCATTAAATTAGTGGAATTGGCAAACGAGAAAGGGGTGCCAAAACTGGTTACTTACGCATTTACGGATCAATCCGTAAATATCATTTTGGACGATTCCAAAAAGGCGATAAGCAAAACAGCTGGCATTTTAAGGCAGTTGTGCAAAGAAGCGAATATTACCAGCAATAAAGCCATTACCGCCTTGCCGACATTTTCAGTATTTTCTTCAATTATTAGCTTGCCTCAAATGAAGAAAAAAGATCTTGCTTCTGCAGTGAAATGGGAAGCGAAGAAAATTATTCCTATGCCGATTGATGAAATCAGCCTTGATTGGCATATTTTAAACGGGGATAAAGAAAAGAAGAATTTTTCGCAAAAAGATAGAGGAGCGCTTTTAAAAAATGATAAAACAGGCAGAGAGCCTAAAAATTATAACGATAATCAGGACGGCGGAGATCAGAGAATCGGCGATTCAGGCGCATCGGAAAATACAAAAGATTTTTTTAATAAAAAAAAGCAAGAGAAGCAGGATAATAAAGACATAAAGATTTTTTTAACCGGAGCTCCTAAAAATTTAGTCAAGAAATATATGACTATTTTTGAAATGGCGGAATTGGATTTATTGAGCCTGGAAACAGAAATTTTTTCTTTAATCAGATCGCTGGTCGGAAGCGATAAGTCAACTTTAATGATAATTGATATCGGGCTTATGTCTTCATCTGTTTCTATTGTGCAGAATGGATTTCCAATAATTAACAGAAGCATAGAAGTAGGAGGGCGCAATATAACAAAAGCGATTAGCAAGAATTTGAATGTTAGTTTTGACAGGGGGGAGCAGTTCAAATACGATGTCGGCGTTAATCGCGTTAATCAGGATGGAAGCGCTGTTTTTCAGTCTATAGAGAAAGTCGTGGCGCCAATCATAGATGAAATAAAATATACGATAGATTTTTTTAAAAATCAATTAAGTTTCGGACAGCAAACGGATAATAATAGCAATGATATAGAAAAAATAATTCTTACTGGGGGCTCCTCCCAATTGTCTTATTTGCCTGAATACTTATCTCATACTTTAAATAAAAAAGTTTATATAGGGGATCCGTTCGCGAGGATTATTTATCCCCAGGATTTAAAACTTGTTTTTGAAGATATCGGCTCCAAATTATCAGTAGCGGTCGGACTAGCAATGAGGGAGATAGAATAAATTTGCAATTTGCAATTATCAATTTGACAATTTTTAAAAAAATAATTAAAAATTAAAGAATTGAAAATTGATTGGTAATTGAA
>JAGLTA010000067.1 GCA_023135505.1 Candidatus Parcubacteria bacterium
GTTTCTGCGCCACGAACGGATGGATTTTGATTTCAAGCGCTAAATTAACTGTCGGATTTTTACCAAGCAAGCTTTTTGCCCGCGCCATCATTCTGAATTGCCTGATTAAAAATGTTAAAATATAAGCTGGCTCTACATCAGATGATAAATATTCATCAGCCAATTTAATAAATTGTTTTCTGTTTTTATTCGCTGCAGCGTCTGTTAAATCAAAAATTTTTTGGTCGAATTTTTCTTCCGCTAATAGTTTTACATCAGCAATTGTTAAGTTTTGATTATTCTTATATGCTTTAAGTTTATTAATTTCATTGTTCATTCTCCACAAATCGCTTCCGATGAATTCAACGAGCAAGTTTGCGGCATCATCGCCAATACTTACCCTGTTTTTCACCCAAGCAAGCAATTCGTTTTTGGATAGCAGTGGAAATTCATAAGAGTATTTTATGGTTTTCAAATATTTTAAAAGCGGTCCAGACAGTTTTTTGCCGCGATATTTATCAGCCGAAATAGAACCGAGCGCTTCCCAGAAAATAATAATATTTTCCTGAATTGAATCTACGCTTTGTTTTTTCGCTAAATCCAAAATTTCTTTAATCGCTTGCTTATTCTTGTTTTTTTCTATAAAATTTTCTATAATCGCCATTCTTTTTTTAACTAAAAAACCGCCAGACGCCATTGCCTGTTTAAAAGTTTCCGAATCTAATTTCTCGCCGTCCAGAACATCAATGTTTATTTGAGAACCATCAATTTCCTCGGTGAATTTTTGCCGCAGCGCTTTTAATTTTTGTTTTGAGCGAAAAGTGTCTTCGCCGCAGATGAAAATAATCATATTTTAATAATAGCAAAAAAAAATTAATTATCAAATCTATGAATTGGATTAACCTTTTTCATATTTACCAGCCGCCAGACCAGACACCTGAAATTTTAAAGCAGGTAGCTAGGCAAAGTTATATCCCACTTTTTCGTTTTTTAAAAGCCAATCCGCAAATCAAAATCACTTTGAATATTAACGCGTCTCTATCCGAGCAGCTGCAAAAACAGAAGTTAAATAGCATAATTAAGAATATCAGAATTTTAGCCGAAAGAGGACAGATTGAATTTACAGGCAGCGCAGCTTATCATCCTATTCTGCCATTTTTAAATAAGAGCGAAATAATAAGGCAGATAGAGTTAAATTATAAAATCAATAAAAAAATATTCGGCGATTGCTACCAGCCAAAAGGATTTTTTTTGCCTGAATTATGCTATAATATAAAAGCCGCTAAAATTATCAGCCAACTAGGGTACAGATGGATTGTTTTAGACGAGATAGCTTATAACGGCAGATTAGGCGAGGCGGTTTTTAACAAAACTTATAAAATTAAAGGAACTAGCCTGCGAACGGTTTTTAGAAACCGCAATATCAGTAATCTTTTTTTCTTTAATTATATTAAAAACGAGTTGGATTTTTTTCAAGAGATTGAAAAAGACAAAAGATGCCGCAATAATTTAATTACTGTGACTGACGGCGAGAATCTTGGGCATCATCATCCGCGAATGATGAAAATTTGGCAAAAAGCGGTTTTACAAAAAGGAGTTAAAGCTATACAGGTGTCTGAATTATTAGAAAGTTATAAGAAAGTTAAAAAAATAGAACCGCTGCAATCCAGCTGGGCAACAAGCGCTAAAAACATAAGAAACAAAAATTTTTATCCGTTGTGGAAAAATCCTAATAACGGAGTACACCAATTGCAATGGAAACTGTTAAAATTAGCAGCAGATGTTGTTAAAAATTTAAGCAAAAAATCCTCGGAGTATAAGCGCGCGATTTTGCAGTTTGATAAAAATTGCTTGAGCTGCCAGTTTTGGTGGGCGGCGGCAAGCCCATGGTGGGACGCGGGATTTGTTGAATTCCGCGCCAAGAAAAATTTAGATTTTATAAATAGATATTCCGCGAATTCTAAAATAAACAGAAAAGCGAAAAATTTATATAAACAGATTGTAAAAACAGCTAAAGAGTGGGAAAAATCAGGGAGGATAAAAAAGATTCAGGACGCCTGTCTTGCGGGAGAGCCGTATCAAATATATTTTTCAGGAAAGAAGTTAAAATAGTTTAAATAATCTTATATTTTTTACTAATTTTTAATAAAAAACTTATGAAAATTAAAAAAACAATTAGCGTGTATAGCAGTTGTCTTATTTTAATTTTTGCGTTCGCGTTGACTTTGGTTTCAATTAATTTTGCTTATGCGCAAAACCTTGCCAATACTTTAAAAGGCAAGATCTTGTTACAAGTAGAGCAAAACGGCGAAGCGTGGTATATAAATCCTGCTAATGAAAAAAGGTATTATATGGGAAGACCAACTGATGCTTTTAATTTAATGAGGGATTTGGGCGTTGGAATTACTAATGTTAATTTAGAAAAAATTCAAATAGCCGACGCTAATTTATCAGGAATTGACAGCGATGGTGATGGGTTGTCAGATATGATTGAAGATGCAATCGGCAGTGATAAAAACAAAAGCGACACAGATGAAGATGGTTATGGCGACAAGTCGGAAATATTAAACGGTTATAATCCTAATAATGCACTTAAGTTAAATGTTGATAAAAATTTTGCTGGAAATCAATCAGGAAAAATATTATTACAAGTAGAACAAAACGGCGAAGCATGGTATGTTAATCCTGAAAACAGCAAAAGATATTTTTTAGGCAGACCAAACGACGCTTTTAATGTGATGAGAAGTTTGGGGTTAGGGATAACTGATAATAACTTAAATTTAATAACAACGAACAACAATGAACAAAACAGCAAGGAAAAAAAAGATTATTCATTATTTGTAGAATTTAGCTCCGAGAATGGGACAATCGGTTTAATAGATTCGGCTAGCAGGCGGATTGGAAAATTTTCTAATTTTTTAAATAACGAAGCGCAGGTGCATGAAATAAATGAGATCCCGGGTGCGGCAATTGAAAATAATGATAGTTTTGTTATCACAATTCCCGGGTTAATGTTTAATGGGGATTATGATATTTATATTTCAGGATTAGATAACGGAGAGTATGATTTAAACATTTCGCGATTAGATGATAAAAATAAAGAAATAATTGGCGCTTATTCAGGCGTATTATCTAAACATCGGAAAGAAGATGGTGGAATAAAAAATGCCAACAAAGAAAATCCCAGTTTAATAAACCCTGTTCCCAGAGGCTCGTTATCCGGTAAAATAACAGATAGTGCTGGCAATCTTATTGATTCATCCGAAGTAGTTATTAATACAACATCATCAGACGGAAGCAAATATTCAGACGCTGACGGATTGTATTATTTATATAATATTTTATCGGGAGATTATTCAATCTACGCAAGGCGTTTTGGATATACCATAAATGAAAAAACGCCAATAACAATTTTATCGGGTAAAAATACTGAAGTTGACGATTTAATACTTATTAAAACCACAAGATATTATGTTGATTATGACGGTGATGGTTATGGCGGAGAATATAGTGTTGATTCAATAAAACACCCTGGAGATAATTTCGTTTTAAAAGGTAATGATTGTAATGATTGGGATGCAAATATAAATTTTGACGCAGAAGAAATTTGCGACAATATTGATAATAATTGCGACGGAGAAATTGACGAGGGATTAGAGAACTGCAATATTTCTATTGAAGAAAAAATCGAGCCGGCTTCGCTGTATGTGCAATCAATAACAGCCGCGTCATCAAATAATCCAAATACAGTTATTGCTTTTTACGCATATTATTACGATTCGTCCAACTCTAATGAAAATAGAGGATATCTAACATATTTAGGCGATTTAGGAAGTGATAATGTTTTTGTTAAATCAGGACAAGCATCGGATAAAAATGGCATTTTATTTTTGCTTGTTATGAGCAGTGGAAATTCAATAGAGGAGCAGATAATTACAATTACCGCGGATGGCGAAAATCTGGATGTTTACTTGCCAACCGAGTCGCCATATATAATAACGGGTGAAAGATATTATGTAAGCCAAGATAGTTCTACTTATTATCAGCTTTATCAAGGAAACGGAGATTTTGTTTCTCCGGCGGAAGCGTTTAATGTAAATAATATTGCTGGAAATGCCAATATTACAGAATAATAGACTAATTAAATTAAACATAAATTTATGGGAATTTTTTCAGAGAAATCAAAATTAAACAGCAAGGACATTCATCAGGCACTGCGGAAAATTGACAGCTTGGATTATAAGCAGAGGGATAAATTCAAGGAGATATGCGATAAATACGATTATAACGGAGTTGATAAATTTGAATTCGCCAAGATATTAAGAGAGATTAAAAAAGATCGCATTGAATTGGGATTTTCTAAAATTGACATTGAAAACATAAAAGACGCGTTTTAGCTTTATTATTTAAAAAAATTATATGCAGACAGATTTATTTGCCAGCGCGATTAAGCAGCTGGAAGAAACAGCCAAACTTATAAATTTGGATAAAAATATTTTAGAAATTTTAAAAGAGCCGAAAAAAATTTTAGAAGCGTCAATTCCGATTAAAATGGACAGCGGGGAGACAAAAGTTTTTAAAGGATTTCGCGTTCAGCATAACGACGCGCTAGGTCCGTTCAAGGGCGGAATAAGATATTCTCCGGAAGTTAATGTCTCAGAAGTAAAGGCGCTTGCGGCGTGGATGACATGGAAGTGCGCCGCTGTC
>JAGLTA010000068.1 GCA_023135505.1 Candidatus Parcubacteria bacterium
TATAAAAAAAAACCTAATTCTGAAATTCCTATAACAAGGCTATACTTTCCAATTTCTTTCATAATTTCTCTATCTAATTTGAAATTAAATTCTCTGTACCCCAAGGCAAGTCCCATTAATAGAATAAAGTAAAATAAATTTTGGGCTACTAGCGCCCCATAAAGACCATATCTCTCAATAATCAAATAAACAAATACTACTGAAAAACCCCCAATGGCGATTGATATTATTGACAACTTTTTAAATCTCTTCAATCCTCTATAAATACCATCGTATAGGGATGTCATCGGTGCAAGAAAAATCAAAGGAAGCATGTATAAGACATATATATATTTATCTTTTAAATACCCGTGTCCGAAAATTAAAGTAATAATCATGATCATAATCGTAAGTACAAAAATAACAACACCTGAATTAAACAGAACTCCTTTTAATTTATCTTTATTTATTGTTTTATATTCCGCTACATATTTAGAAGCCGCTATAGAAATACCGAAATCACCAAACATAATTAAAAAGAAAATAATTGCCAGTGTATAGTTATAAATGCCAAACTCATAAGGAGTAAGTAATTTTGCACACAATATAAATATTAAAAAAGTAATTCCTTGTTTTCCAAATATTTGCAAAGCTCTCCATATAAAATTATGGATTGTTTCTTTGTGCGCAAAATAATTTCTGACCAGTAATTTTTTCATTTTAATTTTGGTGGTTTAATGTTTAAAAATATATCATACTTTATAACTCTTTTTAATTGGATCTCTTTTCTTCTTTTCATTGCAATAGGCAAGTTTATTAAAAACAAATAATATCCTTGAAAAAAAGCAAAAAATGGACCAACATGAAATCTTTTAAGCGATTGCTTAATTGATTTAAAAAATGAAAATATTGAATAACCAACAATTGTTATTACCATATTGAAAAAATAATAATTTTTAACTATAGTGTATAGTTGAGCATAAAAAGTTTCTTTATATTTCAAAGTATACTTTTTATTATTCATTCTTTCGGGCAATCCAATATGTAGCTGAATTGATTTTGCGTAAAGACGATTTTCATAACCAAATAACCATGATTTAATTCCAAGATCATTATCATCACCACCAAAAATTAAATGATCGTCGTAACCGCCAACATTCTCCCAAAAAGATTTTGAAAAATAAATTCCTATCCCAGAAGGATGGCATATTTCAATATTATCAAAATTATAAATTAAAGAACAATCTATTAAATTAGTTTCTTTAGTAAAATAATACCCTTGAAAATTACCATAACCTTTTGTTTTTAAATTGTTTTCATCAGAGAAAGCAATATTTATTAAACCTACATTGCTATTTTGTTTATACCTCTCGTATAAATTATTTAATAAGTTATTATCTGTTATTAATAAATCATTATCACATAAAAATATATATTTCCCTTTCGCTCTTTTTATTGCATAGTTACATGCAAAATTTTTTTCTCTTACCCTTGGGCTATTAATTAGTCTAATTTTATCAAATTTTTTTATAAATTCTTGGCTTCCGTCAGTTGAACCATTGTCAACAATTATAAATTCAAAATTGGCGTAATTTAAATTTAAAATAGATAAAACAGTTCTTTCTAAATATTTTAAGCCATTATAATTCAACATTATAACGCTAATTGTTTGATATTTGTTTATTTTCATTTAGTAAACGCTATTTATTTTTTTTATATATTCTATTAATGAATATTCTTTAACTTTATTTAAAGAATTTTTTATTAATTTATTTCTAAAGTTAGGATGACCTAATAAATAAACTACTGCGGTTTTAATTGAATTCACATTTTTTACTTTTGTATAAATACATTCTTTTCCATTAACCGTTATTTCATTCATTCCTGGTCCATCACTAATAATCAATGGAATTCCAAATGACATTATTTCTAATTGAGCCATTGGTAAGCCTTCCCAATACGAAGATATTACAAAACAATCCAATAAACTATAAAATTCTAAAATATTTTTTTGATAGCCAAGAAACCTCATCTTATCCTTGAAATTATTTCTTTTAACTAAGTTTAATAACTCTTTTTTTTGAGGCCCATCTCCTGCAACTAAAAATTTAAAATCATTTTTTTTTTCATTTAAAATTTTTGCTGTTTTAATAAATTCCCTCCAACCCTTTCTCTCAATTAACCTTCCCGCAAAACCAACAACAAATTCATCTTTTTTTATTCCTAATTTTTTTCGTTTCTCAAAAATTTTTTCTTTGGATAATTTATTTGAAAATTTATCAAGATCTACAAAATTATATAAAACTTTAATTTTGTTACTATCAACCTTCGCACATTCTATCAACTTATTTCTTATAGCTTTTGATACCGCAATAAACAAATCCGTTTTTTTCTGAGAAATATTAATAAATTTATTATAATAAAAATCTCCTTGAAATATCTGTCCGTGTTCATGCTGAATTAATTTTATATTTGAAAAAAAAAAATTTAATAACCATCCAAAAAATTGTGCTTTAAATAAATGACAATGCAAAACATCAATTTTTTCTTTTTCTATTAATCGTTTTAATTCTATTAAGGTAAAAAGGGAATATTTGTTTTTAGATTTGCTAACAAATACATTTTTATGATTAATATTGATATTTATTTTTCTTTTTCTTAAAGCATACAAAAAAATATCTTTATTTTCTTGTTGTTTTTCAAAAATTCCTTTTACAACTGTTTGCGCACCACCTAACCCCAGAGAATCTATTATATATAATATTTTCATTTTAATAAATTTACATAATTATTAATCACAACATCCCAATTATATTTCTCCTTAATTCTATCCCTAACACCATTCCGTAAAAATAAAATATCATCTTGATTAATCATTTTTTTAATGCTTTCAGCCAAACCAATAATATCATTTACTTTATATAAAGCACCACTATCTCCAATCACCTCTTTATTTCCCCCAACATCACTCGCAATAATCGCGCAACCAGCTTGCATTGCCTCAATCAAAGTCATATTCATATTTTCAAAATGACTTGGCAAAACAAAAACCCTAGCCCTACCATACAAATTTTTCATTTCCTCACTCTCATTATCAACCCACCCCAAAAACTTCACCCTATCACTCAATCCATAATCAACAACCATATCCTCCAAAATATCCCGATAAGGACCATCGCCTACTATTTTAACTTTCCATTCTTTCAAATCCAAATCCTTAATAGCCTCAATAAAATCCTGTATTCCCTTATTTACAAAAAGACGGCTAACTAATAAAATATATTTTTCCTTTTTCATCGGCTTGAATTTTCCCTCTTCTATGCCATTCGAAATTACTTCTATTTTATCTTTATCAAAACTTTTGTAAACCTTTAAAATTTCTTTCTTTAAAAAATTTGACGGCGTTGTTATTTTTTTAGCTTCATCCAAAATTTTCCTCCAACTTCCAATTAAAAACGGATATAACTTTTTAAAACGGGGATTATATCCCAAAACATCACTCCCATGAGCCGTAATAACATATTCCAATCCAAACCTCTTTTTCGCCCACAAAGCGACAACCCCCACAGGAATAATAAAATGGCAATGGCAAATATCATATTTATTTTTTTGCAAATGCTTTTTTAAAAATCTCTTTGCCGAAATAATATAAGTCAATTGCTCCCAAGGATGGCAAATTTCTTTTTTTGACCTTAAACATTTAACCCGATAAATATTTATCCCATCTTTTACTTCAAAATTCGGCAAATCCTTATAACCCATTGTCACAACGGACACCTCATTGCCAAGTTTAGCATATCCTTTCGCTAATTCATAGCTAACAGGGCTAGCTCCACCACCCAAAGGCGGAAATTCATAATTCAAAACCAATATTCTTTTTTTATTATTATTTTTCATTTATTTTACGATAATATACCAATTTACCAACTCATTAGCACTAATTTATTTATTAATATTTTATATTAGTCGTTGCGTACTTCTTGTTGCCATCTATATACAATTTTATTTGCTTTTTAGCAACATCCCACGAGGCAGCAATCATATGATTATCCATACTATCCAGATCGCTAACATCAATCTCTACATCTGTTCTTCCTTGACCAGTAATAACATGAGAAAATTTGAGCTTGTTATATTCATCTTTTACAATAAAAATTGAGCCATAAGCATTTGAATATTTTACTAAAATATGACTTTGATTATCGTTAAATTTAAACAAATTGTTTGGAATCCAAAATGTTATGGTACCCAAATTAAAATTAATTTTTTGATTCTTCATCATATGTTTTACCTATTATGTTACCTGTCTCATCCTTTTGTTGGTTAATAGCTTCAATGCCCCAAAACTTAAAACGATCAAGGTTTGGTAATAATATTATTAGCAATAATCCGATTGAATATATATATGAAATATAATCATAAAAATTTTCTTTCAATTTATATTCTAACACTCGACATATTATTATAAAAATTATTAATATTATTATTTTGCTATTGTTTTCCTTTAATTTAAATTCTTTAATCAATAAAAATTGAAATACTACACTCAAAAAAATAATAAACACGCCAAAAAAATTCATCAAAAAACCATCATCTGAATTTAATACTATAAGTACTCCAGATATTAGTAGTATAGGAAGAAAACAATTTGCTATAATTTTTATATTCATTATTTAATTTATCTTTATTTAATTTATCTTTCCCTATTTTTTAAGCTTAACATATCCTTTCGCTAATTCATAACTAACAGGACTAGCTCCACCGCCCAAAGGCGGAAATTCATAATTCAAAACCAAAATTCTTTTTTTATTGTTGTTATTGTTCATTTATTAACCCACTTTCCATAAAAATAGCAATTACCGGAGACTGTAATCCTCCTGCATATTTTTTTACGGATAAAGTATTTATCTGATTTTCTTTAGCTCTGAAATTATTTAAAATATTAAATAAATCCTCTATACTAATTTTATATTCCTTTTCACTATCTTTTGCATGTTTTCTTAAAAATTTTATACTCTCATGATTAATTTTAGTAATTAGATACTCTTTATTTCTAATACTTTTAATAATACAGCCCTTTTTAATATTTAAAAATATTTTTTCTAAAGTTTCCAATCTTTTTATAACTTCTTCCAAACAACTCTTTAGAATAGGATAAACAAATTTTAATAATTCTTCTTGTTTATTATTATAACCCTTTTCGCCATGAATTAAATTACATCTAATTACATAAAAAGATTGCCATATAATCTCGGCTTTTTTATCTTTATTATCAAAAGAATCCACATCATTAAGCGCGTCTTTAATATCTTTTTTAGATTTTTCTTCTACAACCTTTAAATAAAGACTATTACTATCAAGAATTCTAATCAAATTATCAATATGACAAATAAACTTTTCTTGGCTAAAAATTTTTATTATATCTTTTCTTATTTCTAAAAACCTTTTTTTATCTCCTCCATTATCAAAATTAACATCTGGATTTTTAATTTTAGCCCATAAATTATAAACAATATTAACCGCAATAAATAAACTTAAATACTTATCAAAAAAATCGTCATTATCATCATGTTTATTTAACCACCTTTTAGATTTTTCCAAATATTCTGATAATAAATTAATGCTTATATTATTATTCATTTCTTTTAATTTTTTCGCTTTTCTCATAAATACCTCTTTAGATAAAATTTTATTCAATTATTTTCCCCCACGCAGCCTTTAACCCACTCTCTAAACTCATACCCGCCTTCCAGCCTAATGCCTGTTTTATTTTATCAGCGTTTAAACAACTCCTCATCTGCTCGCCCTTTAACGCCTGCCCGTAATTTTTTTGCATTTTAATTCCTGAAATTTTTATTAACGCATCAAATAATTCATTAATTGAAATTTCAAGTCCGGTTCCAATATTAAAAATTCCCTCTATATTTTTTTCAAAAGATAAAATATTCGCCTTAACTATATCGCCGACATAAACAAAATCTCTTGTCTGTTTTCCGTCTCCGTTAATAATAAGCTGTTCGTTATTTAACAGCTTATTGCAAAAAATCGCCACAACGCCTGCTTCGCCCAAAGGATCTTGACGGGGTCCGTAAACATTGGCATAGCGCAAAGCAACAAATTTAAGTTTAAAAATTTCATTATAATAATTCAAATACTGCTCTATGGAAAATTTTGAAACTCCATAAGGTGAAATCGGCTCAGCGGGATATTCTTCGGGCGTTGGGACAATATTTGCCTCGCCGTAAATTGCTCCGCCGGAAGAAGCAAATACCGTTTTTTTAACATTATACTTTTTTGCCAATTCAAGTAAATTTAAAGTTCCGAGAATATTAATATTGGCATCAAACACAGGATCGCTCACTGATTTTCTAACATCAATTTGCGCCGCGTGATGAGAAATAAATTCAGGCTTTTCTTTAATAAAAACCCGTTCTAATTTTTCATTGTCTAAAATATCAACATTATAAAATTCGGCTTTTGAATTTATATTTTCTTTCTTACCGGTAGATAAATTATCAACTATTGCAACCTCATAATTTTTTTCAATCAATTTATCAACAAGATTGCTTCCGATAAACCCGGCTCCGCCGGTAACTAATATTTTTTTACTTTTCATGTCTTTGTTTATATTATAAATTTAATTAATATTTTTCATAATTTAAAACCAAAATTCTTTTTTTATTATTATTTTTCATATAAATACTTGTAAAAAGTCCAAAAAATGGCTTACTTAAAGCAATTTATTTTTACAAGTTTTGACAAATACTTGTAAAACTATTTGAATACAATTTCAATATTATTATTTTTTGCAAATTCTTTCAATAAA
>JAGLTA010000069.1 GCA_023135505.1 Candidatus Parcubacteria bacterium
TATTGATAATATATAGTTTTTGGTATTTCTCATATTTATGGAAAAAATCAAAAGTTATAAAATACCAAAAAAATATAATTTTGTTAGAAGGAAAATTAAAAAAATGTATAGACAATAATTCAACATCATATTGTCAAATAAATTTTAAAATAAAAGAATCTTTTGATGGTTTTATTTATTCTTTAAATAATTCTTCTGAACTTTTAAAAAATCCCGAAACAATGGCAAAAAATAGCAATGAGAAATTTAATGAATATATTAAAAATGTTAGTCAATATCAAAATAAATTATCAAAACAAATTGCAGTCTGTGACGAAAGAGTTTCTATTTTAGAAAAAGAAAAGGATTTGCTTGAAAAACAAGAAGTAATTAAAAATTTGTCCTCTGTTTTAAGTTCCCTTAGTTTAAAAAAGTATTATTATGGTGGTGAAGATTATCGCGATCCAAATTTAAGTTCCTATAGTTTAAGGATGAAGCCTCATTATCGCGATCCAAATTATTTTAAAGAAAGATTAAAAGAAAAGCACTTGGAAGAAAAAATACAGTATTCAAAAGAAATGCTTTCTAATATATCAGAAATAAAAAATAAATGTACAATAAACGAATTAAAAAATAAGTTAAACTATTATCAAGAAGAACTATTAAAATTTAATAAATCTTTGTAATTCACAGAGCGTAAGTCTACTTGAAATTTATTTAAATAATAGTGATTAGAAATTTTTAATTTAAAAAATAATTTAGCACTAACTAAAACCATTCTATGCCTAAAACCAAAACCCCAATCAACATTAAAATCGTTTCAATAGGGAATCGCGGATGCAATATTTTGGAAAGATTGAGCGATTTAGCAAAAAATAGCGTAGAGTTATGCCCTATCTCCGTAGCAGGAAAAGTATTTAATCGCTTAAATATAAAGAATAAAATTGAATTGCTTTATAATGACAACTTAAAACAGAATAAAAATATTAGAGGAACAGTAAAGCAAATTATTGGCGAAAAGCAAAAAGAGATTATGAAATTAGCAGACAAGACCGATGCAGTGTTTTTAGTCAGCAATTTGTCTAATAAAATATCAGCTATTCAGACAAAAGAGATCGCGCGTTTATTCAAGAAAGAAGGATCGTTGGTGTTTTTCGTGGGATCAACAGCATTTGATTTTGAAGGCGAAGAAAAACAGAAAACAGCCGAAGAGATGACGGCTGTATTAAAAAAAGAGGTTGACGCTCTTTTAATAGTTGATAATGAAAAAATCGCTAAACAAGAAATAAAAGCAATTGACGCTTTTACGCAAATAGATAAAATCGTTGCTGACATTATAGTTTCTGTGCTTGATATAGTTGCTAAATGCGGTGTTATCAATATTGATTTTGCTGATTTAAAAGCTATTGTCAAAAATTCAGGCGAGGCGTTAGGTTTAAAAAAAGACACAACAACTATTATAGATAATCTTTTTAATCAAACTAATTTAATCAAAAAGCCGGATTATTTGAAAAAAGTTTTGTATGTTATTTATTCAGGTAAAAATTTATTGATGGACGAAGTAAAGCAGATTGGCGAAAAAATACATAAAAAGTTGAACGATGAAGGGAAAATCATTTTCGGCATAGTAAATGACGACAAAATGAAAGATGAATTACTTTGAATTACGAAATAGGTTAAAATGACAATTTTGTCATTTCGAACGGAGCGGCAGCGGAGTGAGAAATCGCTTAAACAACACTATAAGCAAAAGTAATATTTAAGAGATTTCTCGCCTATCGGCTCGAAATGACAAAAAAAGAAGCATTTCGTAATTCAAAGGAATTAAGAATAGTTATGATTGGGAGTTAACTTATAATAGACATTGGCGAGAATGTGAAAATTTGCTGGTAAAAAAATTTATGGATAAAAATGTAGACACAACAAAAATAGCCATTTTTAAAGGTAAAAAAGTTCGGAAAACTATTTATAACAATGAATGGTGGTTTTCTGTTGTTGATGTATGCGGAGCGTTAACTGATAGTATTGACGCTGGGGCGTATTGGAGAAAATCAAAACAACGGCTAAAAGAGGAAAGCGATCAGGTCGTGACATTTTGTCACGGACTGAGATTAGAAGCGTCTGACAGTAAGAAATACGAAACCGATTGCGCTAATACTGAAGGGATTTTTCGAATTATCCAATCAATTCCGTCGCCAAAAGCCGAACCGTTCAAAAGATGGCTGGCGCGAGTCGGCTATGAAAGAGTTAAAGAGATAGAAGATCCTGAATTGGCAACCAAAAGGACGAGGGCGTTATATAAGGCAAAAGGATACGATGAGGATTGGATTGAAAAGCGGATGCGCGGCATCGCAATTCGCGAAACATTGACTGATGAATGGCAAAAACGAGGCGTTAAAGAAAAAAAAGAATACGCAATTTTGACTGCTGAAATTTCAAAAGCGGCTTTTGGCATGACGCCGAGCGAATATAAAAAATCCAAAGGATTAAAAATGGAAAATTTGCGGGATCACATGGACGATTTAGAATTGATTTTTAATATGCTTGGCGAAGCAGCAACAACAGAGATTGCAAAAAATAAAAACGCGCAGGGCTTTAATGAAAATAAGGATGCGTCTAAAAAGGGTGGAAGTGTGGCAGGAAAAGCAAGGAAAGATTTAGAGAAAAAGAGCGGCAAAAAAGTTTCCACAAGAGAAAATTATTTAGACGAGCCGCAGAGCAGGAAAAAATTAAGATAAAAATAATTATGGAAAACATCAGAAATTTTTGTATTATCGCGCATATTGATCACGGCAAGTCAACGCTGGCAGACCGCTTTTTGGAAATTACAGGAACGGTTGAAAGCAGGAAAATGAAAGAACAGTTGCTTGACCAGATGGATTTAGAGCGCGAAAGAGGAATCACAATTAAATTGCAGCCGGTGAGAATGAATTACAAGGAATATATTTTAAATTTAATTGACACTCCTGGTCATGTTGATTTCGCCTACGAGGTTTCGCGGAGTTTGGCGGCTGTTGAGGGCGCGATTTTACTAGTTGACGCCACGCAGGGAATACAAGCGCAGACTTTGGCAAACCTGTATTTAGCGCTGGAGCAGGATTTGGCTATTATTCCTGTTATAAATAAAATAGATCTGCCTAACGCGCAAGTTGAAAAAGTAAAAAAGGAGATTATGAATTTGATCGGCTGCAAAGACGATGAAATTTTATCTGTTTCAGCTAAAACAGGCGAAGGCGTGGAAAAAGTTTTGCAAGAAGCCATTGATAAAATTCCGTTTCCGAAATCCGAAGTAGAAGATTTTAAAGCGCTCATATTCGATTCCGTGTTTGATGAATACAAAGGCGTAATCGCTTACATTAGAGTTGTAGGCGGGGAGCTGAAAATAGGGGATAAAGTAAAACTGTTAGCGACAAAAAATAGAGGAGAAGCTACAGATATAGGATATTTTAAGCCAGGATTGCAAAAGGCGGACAAATTATCAACTGGCGAAATCGGATATTTAGTGGCTGGGTTTAAAAATGTTTCAGAGTGCAGAGTAGGCGACACGGTTGCGTCAGATCCAGAAGCAAAACCGCTAGCCGGCTATCAAGAAGTTAAGCCGATGGTATTTTCTGGAATTTTTTGTAAAGACGGTGGCGATTACGCAAAACTTCGCGAAGCGATTGAAAAATTAAAACTAAGCGACGCTGCGCTTGTTTATGAACCAGAACATTCGCCTGCGCTGGGATACGGTTTTCGCTGCGGTTTTTTAGGAATGCTGCATTTAGATGTGTTTCAGGAGCGGCTAAAGCGGGAATATAATCTGGATTTAATGATAACAGTTCCATCTGTCGCTTATCAGGCGAAAAAGAAGAATGGAGAGATGATTGAAGTTAGAAATCCCGAGAATTTGCCAGATCCGACACAGCTAGAATACATCAAGGAGCCGATAATGGCGGTTGACATTGTCACGCCGAAAGATTATTTGGGCGCGGTAATGCAGCTGACCCAGCAGCATCGCGGAATTTACAAAACAACGGAATATTTGGATGAGAACAGGGCAGTGTTGCATTATCAGATGCCCCTTACTTCGCTGCTGGTTGATTTTTACGATAAGCTAAAAGGCGCGTCTTCCGGCTACGCTTCTCTGAATTATGAATTTTTAGAATACCGCTTAACAGAGGTGGTAAAACTTGACATTTTAATTGCTGAAGAGCAGGCAGAAGCGCTTGCGTCTATTGTCTATAAGAATGAAGCGTTTAAAATCGGAAAAAGAATAGTTGAATCTTTGAAAAAGAGCATTCCGAAACAGATGTTTGTGATAAAATTGCAAGCATGCGTAGGCGGAAAAATTATCGCTTCGGAAAGATTGTCAGCTATGCGAAAAGA
>JAGLTA010000007.1 GCA_023135505.1 Candidatus Parcubacteria bacterium
TCAAACCCAAATTCCTCATTCCGATAAGTCTGCCAATCGGAAATATCAAGAATTTTTAATTCGTCGCAATCTTCTGGGCAATTGCATTTATTTTCATTAAAATTATTTATTGATTCGCAAATTCCATTTCCGCAAGGCATGCAAGCCAAAAATGGTCCGCCTAAAAGTTGTTCGCATTCGCCATTTTCGTTAATACCAAATCCCGCTAGCCCTTTTAATCCATCACAACAAACATCCGGCAAATTTTCATTAGTTCCCGAAGGAAAATTAATAAGTCCTCCATCTTTCGCACAGTCTTTTTCAATTTTAACCGCTGGACATTCTTCAAACTCACAATCTGGCGGAATGCGGCTTACAAAAGATCCGTCGGGGCATTCTTTGATATCCATCGCGCAGTCAATATCATTATTATTTACAAGATTAGGCTCTTTTTCTGGAGTAAAAAAATTAACAACATCATCCCAAAAATAATAACTTGAAAACACAGCGCCGCCAGTAAAAATCAGAATTAGGACGATTCCGATTATGGAATAGATCTTTTTTCTTTTGCCGGATTTTTTTCCGTCGCTGTTTAAATTTTCCATCCGCTCCTCAAATTTTTGAGGATTTTGAGGCGGCGCCGGATTTTTTTGCTGCTGGCTTTCGCCAGTTTTGTTTTCTGTTTCGTCAAACATAAGAATATAAGTTAAAAATTATAATTATTTTTTAATTTTTTATATAAAAAATTTGTCATCCTGAATTTATTTCAGGATCTGTGTTTGCTGTTTAATTAAATATTACTCGGCAAGATAAATTGTGATAATTAAAGTTTTGTTGACCTTAATCATAATATAGCGAATAGTAGCGACAGACCCTGAAATAAATTCAGGGTGACAAAATATTTAATTATAGCCATTCGTAAATTAAACATTTAAAAATTGATTGCCAAATTGATAATTGCAAATTGCAAATTTTAAATATTTATCCTCTCAGTTTTTTATAAAGCGATAAATATTTTTTCGCGGAAGCGTCCCATGAAAAATCCTCAGACATTCCATTAATTTGCAGCGCTCTGAAATCTTTTTTATTATTATAAACCTCAAGCGCTCGTTTAATCGTTTTTAATAAAACTTTACTCTCATATTTTTTAAACAAAAATCCGTTTGGCGCTTTCCCCTTTTTATTCATCATTTTATAATCAACAACTGTGTCTTTCAGCCCGCCTGTGGCGCGCGCGATCGGAACAGCGCCGTAAAGCATCGCGATCATCTGCACCAGACCGCACGGCTCAAATCGCGAAGGGACTAAAAGAAAGTCGCTTGCCGCGTAAGCCATCTGCGCCATTTTAAAGCTAAATCCGTAAGACAGAGCAATTTTGCCGCGATGTTTTTCAGCTGTTTCCATTATCCCGTCTTTATATTTTTTGCTTCCGGGCCCGACGATAACGACTTGCGCGCCTGCTTTTGCGATATCGCCTAAAATCGGAATTAAAATATCAAAACCCTTCTGTTCTGCTAGCCGCCCGACCATTCCGAACAGAGGAATATTATCATTAACATCTAAGCTGAGTTTTTTTTGCAGATAAAACTTATTCTTTTTTTTGCCCTTTATAAAATTTTTGCGCGAATATCGGAATTTAATGTTTTTATCAGAAGCTGGATTAAATCTTTCCACATCAATACCGTTTAAAATTCCAACTATATTTTTTTTTCTTGTATTTAAAGCTTTGTCCATTCCGCAACCGAACTCTTTCATTAAAATTTCTTTGGCATAGGTTTGGCTCACGGTATTTACAATATTCGCCGTGAGTATGCCTTGCCGCATAGCGCTAATCCAATCTTTCTTTGCCTTAAAAGATCCTTTTTCAAGATCTAAAATTTTATAGATTAAGCTTTTTTTATACCATCCCTGATAAGCTAAATTATGAATTGTAAAAATGGTTTTCATTGAAGCCAGTTTTTCATTTTTTCCGTTTAACTGTTTTCGCAATAGCGGAACAAACCCAGTGTGCCAGTCATGGCAATGCAGAATGTCTGGGTGCCAATTCAGCGCTGAAAAAATTTCAAAAACCGCCTTATCAAAAAAACCGAATCTTTTAAATTCGCCGACTGTGCCAGAAGAAGAAGCGTCGCCTGTGAAATATATTTTTCCTTTATTAAAATGATATCTATTATCAATAAAATAGACAGGGACTTTACTTTGCGGCAGATAGCCGCGCCAAACGCTCACCTTCTCTTTTTTATTGTCAAACTCAACCTCGATATTTTTGGCAATCTTTTTTAATCTGTATTTTTTAGAATCTATTATTCCATATTTTGGCATAACTATTCTAACATCAGCGCCGACATTTTTTAGCGCTTTAGGCAGCGATCTGGCGACGAAAGCGAGCCCGCCAACAGCAGCAAATGGTGACAGCTCAGCAGTGATAAATAAGACTTTTAAATTTTCTTTTGGCATAATTTATAGTGATTTAATTATTAATTTTAATTTTTTTCATAATACCATTTTAACCGCTGAAAATCAAATTTTATTAAATAATGTTTGCGGTGGTTGACGATATGCTGTTATTTGTTAGAATAATTAAAAAGAGAATTTAATTTAAAAATTATGAACATTCTTATTTTTGGAGCGCAGGGCTCAGGCAAGGGAACGCAGGCGGATCTGTTATCTAAAAAATTAAAAATCCCGCATATTACAGTCGGCGATATTTTTCGGCTGATAATCAAGGAAGAGAGCGAGCTTGGAAAAATTTTAGCCAGTTATCTAAACAAAGGGAGATTAGCTCCGAATGAAATAACCAACAGAATTGTCGCTGAAAGATTAAAAAAATCTGATGTCGCGCGCGGCTTTATTTTAGACGGCTATCCGCGCAATAAAGTTCAAGCGGATTTTTTAGACGGAATTTGCGAAATCGGCAAAGTGATAGAAATCAAGGTTTCAGACAAAGAGGCCGTTGAAAGGATTAAAGATCGGCGAATGTGCTATTGCGGACGGACTTATCATCTTAAATATAATCCGCCTAAAAAAGATGTAACTTGCGACGAATGCGGAAAAAAGCTGTATCAGCGGGATGACGACAAGCCGAAAGAGATAAAAGAAAGATTGAGAATTTACCACGAAGAGACAGAGCCGATTATAGCGGATTATAAAAAAAGAGGAATAGTTGAAACAGTTGAAGGCGAGCGCCCGATTCAGGAAATACATTTGAATATAATGAAAGTTTTTCAGAAATAATAATATTTTTAAAATTAAAACACGGCATAATTTGCCGTGTTTTAAAATAGAAAATTTTCTACTAGTCTATTTTTTTCCGCAACATTTTTTATTTAAAATATCCATTGCTTTTTCAGTGCCTCCTAGCCCGAAAGCCAATCCTAAGGCGAGAGACAGAGAAGCGACCACTCCCGTAAATAGGATTGTGATCAGCGAAGAAGCGACTCCTAACTGAACCAGCGCCGCCATTAGCCCGAAAATAAGAACAGCCCATTTGCTTAAATTAGCCAGCATTTTATTATGCGCGATTTTTGTAGTTTTTGT